>NZ_LFRO01000034.1:0-11183 GCF_001512385.1 Methanoculleus sp. DTU007
ATGCAGATCGTCGGCGACGTCGCGAGGAATAAGCCGGTCGTCGCGGTCAAGTCCGGGTCGTCGCAAAAAGGCCGGGCTGCGGCATCGTCCCACACGGGATCGCTTGCCGGAAGCTACGACGTCTACGTTGCGGCCTTCCGCCAGGCCGGGGTGATCCCGGTCCGGAGCCTGCGGGACGCCTTCAACCTTGCAGAACTCCTGGCCTCCGAGGGCTACCCGCAGGGGAAGAGGGCGATCGCCGTCACCAGCGCGGGGGGGTTTGCCGTCCTCGCCTCGGATTACGCCGAGGCCTACGGCGTCGATATGGTCGACCTGCCCGACGATGTGCTGCGTGAGTTAAACGAGTTCCTCCCGCCGATCTGGAACCATGCAAACCCCATGGATATCATCGGGGACGCCGACGCCGCCAGGTTTGCTGCTCTCTTTGACGTCCTGATCCGGCACCAGGACTTCTGGGATATCGCGTTCGTGATTGCCGTGCCGACGACGCTCGTCGACCCGGCGCATGTTGCAAACGAGATCGTCCGGTTCTCCCGGAACACCGAGAAGATGGTGGTGGGCTGCATGCTCGGCGGCGATAGCATGCGCAGCGGTCTAAGAATTTTACGCGGCTGCCGGATCCCGAATTTTGAGGAATTAGAGGACGCATTCAAAGCGGTGGGAAGCGTTCTATCCGTCCCGAAGGCGCGGGGAGCGGGGCAGCGGCGCCCGCCCCGCGACGATCGGTGTCCGGGGGGCGAGGGGTGATGCCTTCCCGGATTCCCGGAAACCTTTTATATCCCTCTTCCACATCTCGGTCTGTCGGAACGGAGACAAACCCGTTCTCCGGGGAGATGGATGGGGATGCTGTTTGAGAAGATAAGATCCGAGATCCTTGCCCACAACTCGTATGTGGTTGGGGCGGAGGGGGAGGCGGTGGTCATCGATCCGAGGCGGGACTGCCAGATCTACGCGGAGATCGCCGAGAGCAACGACTTTAAGATCACAACGATCTTTGAGACGCACAAGAACGAGGACTACGTCATCGGGTCCCGCGACCTTGCCCGCATAACAGGGGCCGAGATCCTGCACGGGGCGCGGGAGAACTTCAGGTTCGGGACCAGCGTCCACGAGGGGGATACCTTCAGGCTCGGCCCCCTCGAGCTTGAGGTCATCGAGACCCCCGGACATACGGTCGAGAGCATATCGATACTGCTGCGCGACCGATCCGTCTCCGCCGACCCGCTGATGATCTTTACCGGTGATGCGCTCTTTGCAGGCGACGTCGGGAGGACCGATCTTGCCGGGGAGAGCAAGCGCCGGGAGATGTCCGAGATGCTCTATGCAAGCCTGCACGAGAAGATCCTCCCGCTCCCGGACGGCGTGATCGTCTGCCCCGCTCACGGCGCGGGCTCCGTCTGCGGCGGCAACATCAGCGACCGGGAGTATACGACGATTGGGTTTGAGAAGGCGGCAAATCCCATCCTCTCGATGAGCAAGGAGGAGTTCGTCGAGTACAAGATGAACGAGAAGATCTACGAGCCGCCGTACTTCGAGATGATGCGAAGACTCAACCGGGAGGGCCCGCCCCTTCTCTACAGCCTGCCGCACCTCTCGGCCTATTCCGCCCGGGAACTTCGCTCTCTCCTCGACGGAAAGGCCCAGATCATAGATATCCGGTCCCCGACGAGTTTCGCCGGAGGGCATATCCCGGGGACGCTCAATATCTGGCGGGACGGTCTTCCGATCTACATGGGCTACTACNNAACTACGACGACCCGATCGTCCTCGTCGACGACTTCAACCTGGACCTGGACCGCGTGGTCCGCTACTGTGTGAGGCTTGGCTACGACAACATCGCGGGATACCTCGCCGACGGGTTTGCGGCCTGGTTCAAGCAGGGCGAAGAGATCGAGCGGACCGGGACCTGGTCCCCGTCCGATCTCGCGGAGCACCTGGACGACCCTTCGGTCTATATCCTCGATGTCCGCAAGATCGGCCAGCGGGAGGAGAAGGGCTACATCCAGGGCTCCCACCACATCTACGTCGGGCACCTCGAGGAGCACCTTTCGGAGATCCCGGAGGATAAGCGGATCGTCGTCCACTGCGATGTCGGGTACAAGGGAAGCATCGCAGCAAGCATCCTCCAGAAGCACGGGTTCTCAAACGTCATAAACCTCCTTGGAGGCACGATCGGGTGGGAGGCGGCGAACTACCCGATGATCAAAGAAGAGGAGGAACTTTACGCCGCGCCGGCGGCGTAGGGGTGGGGGCCCGGGATGACTCCCTATTCTTCATTTTTGTGCAAAAGCCCGGGGAATACGTGTGGTTCAGGACCCCTGCGATCAAGCGTCCCCGTCATCAAGCATCTGCCTGACTGCAACCTGTAGTTCAGGGATCTTGTTCTTGATAGCGTCCCACAGGATCTCGTTATGAATGCCGAAGTATGCGTGAATGAGGATATCCCGCATCCCTGCAATCTTTCTCCAGGGGATATTGGGGTATTGGCATTTCAACGGTTCGGGGATGAGTATCACGGCCTCGCCGATGACCATGAGGTTCCGGATCACTCCGTCCTGCACCAGGTCGTTTGCCAAAAAATCTTCGTAGTCCATTCCCG
Organism: Methanoculleus sp. DTU007; assembly: GCF_001512385.1. Classification (NCBI taxonomy): domain Archaea; kingdom Methanobacteriati; phylum Methanobacteriota; class Methanomicrobia; order Methanomicrobiales; family Methanomicrobiaceae; genus Methanoculleus; species Methanoculleus sp. DTU007. The sequence continues at coordinate 2,600 of NZ_LFRO01000034.1, forward strand.
GGTATACCGCTCAATTCTCTCGATGGCCTCGAGGATATCCCGGAGGTAGAGGTTATAATCCCGGGACATACCGGACGCTCCTGAGTATATACGGCTCGAGAGCCGGTTTTATGGTGTCGCGGTCGACGAGGTCGACCCTTCTCCCGAAGAGATCTTCGAGGAAGAACTTGAGGTCCATGTACGTGTCGAAGGAGCGCCTCCCTTCCTCGAACTCGATGAGGATATCGATATCGCTCTCTTCACGCTCCTCGCCCCGGACAAACGACCCAAAGACCCCGATCCGCCGGACCCCCAGGCTCCTGATCCGTTCCCGGTGTTTTGCGAGCGCATCGAGGATGCCATCGGCTGTAAGCATATCATACTCCTGTTACCCGCCCGTCAGGATAACGCTTTTCTTCCTGCTACGATGATCGTAACCACAATTTCTGGAGTGCGCAGGAATTGACGCAAATAGCCTTGGTGTAAGATAATCCCGTTGACAATCAGTCGTTCTCCATCCCTGCAGCCGGACGTAAACGACTAAGTTTATCCATCTTCTATCGAATTGTTAGATCGGTGGTCTGCCCCATGTACTACGCCCATTCCACAAACAATTCCGATAAACAGAATTGGCAGTTGCTCAGAGTTCACCTCAAGAACGTTGCCGATATTGCGTCGCAGTTTGCTGGGGATTTTAATGCCGGTAAACTTGCTTACGCCGGAGGGTTGCTGCATGACATCGGGAAGTATTCGGCAGAGTTCCAGAGGCGCCTTGAGGGAGCAAACATTCGGGTCGACCACTCGACCGCCGGGGCACTGGAGGCAAGGGCACTGTACCCAAAACAGTTCAGCCGTATCCTTGAGTACATCATCACCGGGCACCATGGAGGTCTATTGAACTATGGCAGCGAGGCGAGCGGGCTTGAAGAGCGCTTGGGAAACAGGTTTTTACCGGATTACTCGGCGTACCGGGACGAGATCCAGGCCCCTGATCTTAAGGGGTTCCGCCCGGTTCTGCAGCCGGTCCGAAACGGGATCGGATTTACGGTGGCCTTCTATACGCGCATGCTCTACTCGTGCCTCGTCGATGCGGATTCTCTCGATACTGAAGCGTTCGCAGATCCCGGGGCATACTCCGTCCGGGGGCGATACGACTCGTTTGAGACCCTCTCCCGGAGGTTCGATGAGTATATGGCCGTCCTCCTCTCGGGTGCCGACGAAACTCTGATCAACAAGCAGAGAAGGGAGATCTACGAACAGTGCCGGGAGGCGGCATCCCTCCCACCGCAGGTCTTTACCCTGACTGTCCCGACCGGCGGGGGGAAGACACTCTCATCGATGGCATTTGCGCTTGAGCACCTAAAACGCCACAATCTAAAGAGGATATTTTATGTCATCCCCTATACAAGCATCATCGAGCAGAACGCCGCAATATTCAGGAAGATCTTCGGGAACCGGAACGTGCTGGAGCACCATAGCAACTTCGACCCGATGACGGTACCCGACGACGATGCTGACCCCGTGAGGTATCTCCTTGAACTCTCGGCCGAAAACTGGGATATGCCAATCATCGTGACGACAAATGTCCAGTTCTTCGAATCGCTCTTCTCAAACAAACGGTCGCGATGCAGAAAGATCCACAACCTTGCCCGGAGTGTGATCATACTCGATGAGGCCCAGATGCTGCCGACGGACTTCCTGCGGCCCTGCCTCCAGGCTCTCTCTGAACTTGTCCGAAACTACGGTTCCACAGTCGTCATCTGCACGGCGACCCAGCCCAGACTCAGTGATCTACTTGATGAAAGCATCAGGCCCGCCGAGATCATGCGTTCGCCTGCAGAACTTTATGAGGTGTTCCGGCGGGTCAACGTGCACGATCTCGGGCCAATGAGCGACGAGGAACTCACCGCCAGGCTGCAGAAGCACCACCAAGTTCTCTGTATCGTCAATACCAGAGCCCACGCCCAGCACCTGCACGCCTCACTCTCGGAACACGGCCGGTGCTTCCACCTGAGCGCCAGAATGTGCCCCATCCACCGGAGGAAGCAACTGAAGGAGATCAAGGATCTGATTAAAGCGGGTGCAGAGTGCCGTGTCGTCTCGACCCAGCTGATCGAGGCCGGCGTGGATATCGACTTCCCTATTGTCTACCGGGGAGCAACCGGCATCGATTCCGTTGCCCAGGCTGCCGGACGGTGCAACCGTGAGGGAAAGGCAGAGCGGGGAGAGGTCTACGTCTTCCGGTCGACCGAGAGGTATGGTCAGGCTACGAGCTGGCAGCGGCTCACAGCGGAGGTCGGCAGGATGGTCATGGATATATATGGCGATCCACTCTCACTTCGGGCTGTCGAGGCCTACTTCCAGAGACTCTACTCGTATAAGGGTGACAAGGGGCTTGACCGGGAGGGGATACTGGAGTCGTTCGAGAAGAGGGCTCGTGAGCTTGCATTCCCGTTTGAGGATGTCGGGTGGAAGTTCTGCATCATTGAGCAGGGCACAAAGGACCTCATCGTCCCCTATGGCGACGAAGGGAGAGCACTCCTCGACGAACTCCGGGCCAGTGAATCACCGTGGAAGTATGCACGGCATCTGCAAGGGTATACGATCAATATCTACCCTAACGAATTTCGGGAACTCGAACGCGCAGGAAAAATCGACCTCTTCGGCGACAGGTTCTGGATACTGAATGATATGAGCCAATACTCCGAGGAAATTGGACTGATAAATCGAAAAGGTAATGAAGGGGAGGGATCACTGCTGATCGTTTAGGGAGGCGATGGCGATAGGCTATGGAGTACGGCTGAAAGTATGGGGAGATTATGCCTGTTTTACCCGACCGGAGATGAAGACGGAGCGGGTGAGTTACGATGTGATGACCCCCTCGGCTGCACGGGGCATCCTTGAGGCAATCTACTGGAAACCTGCCATCCGCTGGAAGGTTGACAAGATCCACGTCTTAAACCCTATAAAGTTTGACAACGTCCGCCGAAACGAGAGGGCGGGTAAGATCCCGGCGACGAAGGTGATGAGCGCACTCCGCGGGAAGGATGTTGCTCTTTTTCAAGACTCTGCCCAGGGAGCCGTCCAGCGAGCATCATTGCTCTTGCGTGATGTCTGTTATGGTATCGAAGCGCACTTCGAGTTGACCGACCAGGCGGGCCCCGATGATACCGCCGAGAAACACTACAACATCGCGCTCCGCAGAATGCGGAAGGGGCAGTGCTTCTACCAGCCTTATTTCGGCTGCCGTGAGTTCCCGGTCCGGTTCGAACTCGTGGAGGGAGAGATGCCGAAGTCCTGCTACACGGGAGAGAAGGATCTCGGATTCATGCTCTACGACATCGATTTTGACGATGGCATGAAGGCCATCTTTTACCGGGCGGTCATGGTGGACGGCGTCATCGATGTACAGCGGTGCTTAGAGTTCGGGGGCGTCTCATGATCATCCAGTCTCTCTGCCGGTATTATGACATCCTCGCGGAGGATGAGAGAGCAAAAATAGCTCGATTTGGATACGGTCCCGTTGACGTTTCCTTTGCCCTTGTTATTTCGGATGATGGTGAGATATCATACATTGTTGATCTCAGGAGTGACAATAAGAAACCAAGACCGAGAACTGAGGTTGTGCCACTGCACATGGGTCGCTCAGGGACGCAACCCCCGGCGTATTTCTTATGTGATAAGGCCAAGTATTTCTTTGGCGTGGAGAAGAAGAAAAAGGGTGCTATTTCTGCCGCAGACGACAATCAAGAAGTCATCATTCTAGAAAAAGGAGAAAAAGAGGATCTCTTGATTACAAAACATTCCCGAGATTGTTTTGAAGATTTCAAACGCCTTCATCGTAAGATCCTGGAGGATGTAGACGATCCATGTGTAAAGAGATTCTTGAAATTCCTTGATCGATGGAAGCCTGAATCGTTCCTTGACAACACGAAACTTCTAGAGTATAAAGATGAGATCCTCAACGACAGCAATTTAGTGATTGATTGTGGAGGAATATATCTTCACGAGAACGATGCTGTCAGAGCTGCTTGGGAAAAGCACTTATCGCAGGGTATAGAAAAGAAGCAAACAAGTGCCCAATGCCTTGTAAGTGGACGGTCGGCTTCTGTAGCGCGGTTACATAATAAGGTTGTTGGAGTCGCTGGCACGCATTCCTCAGGTGCTCCGCTCGTCGCGTTCAATGATGATTCTTTCTGCTCCTATGGTAAAAAGCAGGGCCTCAACGCCCCGGTCAGCGAGTTGGCGATGTTTAAGTATACCACCGCTCTGAACTATCTCCTTGCACGCCCGGAGTATCACATGCGCATTGCCGATACAACGGTCGTCTTCTGGGCGGAGACAAGCGGGACGGCCTGCGAGGATCTTGCGCTTCTCTTCTTCGATCCTCGTGAAGAGGCCGATGAGGACAGTGAAGCAGAATCCTCTGGTCCGGCGAGGATTCAGGACTGGAAGAGAATCGAACTGATCTCCGATATCCTCGATAAGGTTCGGAGGGGCCAGAAGGTCCATACCGAGGATATCGGGGCAGACCCTGAGGCGAACTTCTACATACTTGGCCTCTCTCCCAACAACGCGAGACTTGCGGTCCGGTTCTGGCACGTTGATACCTTTGGCAACTTTATCGCAAGAGCCGCACGGCATCACCTGGACATGGAGATCGTCAGGGGCGATTACGATCCGCGGTATGTCTCGATGTATCGTTTGTTGAGAGAGACGGTTGCGCCGAGTTCGGATAGCAAGGCCGCTTCCCCGCTCCTTGGCGGCCTTGTTATGCGGTCGATCCTGAACGGTGGACCATACCCTGTTCAGATGTACAGCGCGATCCTCAATCGGGCGAAGGTGGATCAGCCAATCAACTCGATCCGGGCGGGCTTCATCAAAGCCTACCTGCTCCGCCTTGCGAGAGCCGGTCTGACTAATTTAAGGGAGGATATGATTAGCGTGAGTCTAAACGAGGAGAATCAGAACGTGCCGTACCGCCTTGGGAGGCTCTTTGCAGTCCTCGAGAAGGTACAGGCCGATACGAACAGAGAGATGAAGAGCACGATCACCAGCAAGTACTTCAGCAGTGCGTCGACGACGCCGGCGGTGGTCTTCCCGGTTCTGCTGAAACTTGCACAGCACCATATCGCAAAGTCCGATTGGGGATTCAAGACGGTGCAGGCGATCGAAGAGACGCTGGAAGGTGTTGATGAGTTCCCGGCATACTTGAGCCTGGAGGAGCAGGGGATGTTCATGCTCGGCTACTACCACCAGCGTAAGGCGCTTTACACGAAGAAAGAGGGAAAAGAGGATTTGCAGGTGAGGGATCATGAGTGAGCCTATTAAAAACCGGTATGAGTTTGTCCTGTTGTTTGATGTCGAGAATGGAAATCCGAATGGTGACCCGGATATGGGGAATATGCCACGGATCGATCCGCAGACGGGACATGGTATCGTAACAGATGTTTGCCTCAAGAGAAAAGTCAGAGATTATATCGACCTTGTTAAATCGGATGATTCTGGCCGCAATGTACCAGGATATAACATATATGTCAAGTCGGGTGTGGTTTTAAATGATTTACATGCAATGGCGTATAAAAGCATAAACCGCCCCCCTAAAGGCAAGAAAGAACTGGCAGATCCCGCTGCTACCCAATTTATGTGCGAGAATTTTTATGATATCAGAACTTTTGGTGCTGTAATGTCAACGGGTGTTAATTGCGGACAGGTCAGAGGACCGGTGCAGCTCAACTTTTCCCGTAGCATTGACCCGATCTTCCAGCAGGAGGTCACCATCACCCGTCTGGCAGTCACAACCGAGGGGGACCGTGAGAAAGGCCGGACGATGGGGAAGAAGCAGATCGTCCCCTACGCGCTCTATCGCACCGAAGGCTACGTCTCCGCCCATCTCGCTCAGAAGACGGGGTTCTCCGATGACGATCTGGAACTCTTCTGGGAAAGCCTTGTCAATATGTTCGAGCACGACCACTCGGCCTCGAGGGGCAAGTTGTCTGCCCGGAAACTGATCGTCTTCAAGCACGACACGGCCCTGGGATGCTGCCAGTCACACCTCCTCTTCGACAAGGTCAGGGTTGAACGCATCTCCGGGGATCTGCCTCCGCGATCGTTTGGGGACTATCGTGTCACCGTCGATCGGGACGTGCCTGCCGGGGTCGAGATCATCGAGAAGTTGTGAGTACGGTGCGGTATACTGACGAAGAGCTGCTCGCGTTGTCGGGCATCCAGCACTTCTGTTTTTGCCGGCGTCAGTGGGCCCTCATCCACGTCGAGCGCCAGTGGGAGGAGAACCTCCAGACGGTGGAAGGCCACCTGGTCCATCAGAGGGTGGACGACCCGTTCTTCATGGAGAGCCGCGGCGATGTCATCATATCGCGGGCTGTCCCGATTGTCTCATACACCCTTGGCCTCTATGGCGTGGCCGACGTGGTCGAGTACATCCGCTCGGAAGATGGTATTTCCCTTCCGGGCCACGAAGGCCTCTGGACGGTAAGACCGGTGGAGTACAAGCGGGGGAGACCCAAGATTGACGAGCGCGATGAGGTCCAGCTATGCGCCCAGGCGATCTGTCTGGAAGAGGTGTTTAATTCCCGTATCAGCCGGGGCGACTTCTATTACAACGAGATCCGGCGAAGAGTGCCGCTGCTCCTCTCTGATGGGTTACGAGAGCGGGTTTATCGGTTGTCGGAGGAGATGCATGAACTCTTCGCCAGAGGTGTCACACCCCCTGCTGAAGTCTCGCGGAAGTGCGGCCTCTGTTCCCTCCAGAATGTCTGTATGCCGAAACTGACGAAAAAGCCCCAGTCTGTTCGCAAATATATACGCAAACACATCAAAGAGGCCTGTGTGGAGGATGTCTGAATACATGAGGTGGGTGGCAGCATGTTGGACCTGTTTGCCCGGGGGCACTGTGGATGAGGAAACTCCTGAACACACTCTACGTAACCACGCCGGAGTCCTACCTGGCCCGCGACGGTGAGAACGTCGTTGTCAGGGTCGAGAACGAGGAGAAGTTCCGTATTCCTATCCATAATCTTGAGGCCATTGTCTGTTTCGGCTACATGGGGGCCAGTCCTCAACTGATGCAGCTCTGCACCGAGAATAATGTCAGCCTCTCATTTTTATCGCCGTCTGGAAGGTTTCTGGGACGGGTCAGCGGCCGGGTGCGCGGCAATGTTTTGCTGCGGCGGACTCAGTACCTGCGAGCGGACAATCGCGAGGAGTCTCTGGAAATAGCAAAGGCTTTCATCATTGGTAAACTCGTGAACTGCCGAACAGTCCTCGGGAGAGGTATTCGCGATCACGGGGCGGTCATCGATTGCGATAAGGTTCGAGCGGCGGATGCTCTGCTGATCGAGAACCTCTTAAAGATCGAGGATTGCACCTCTGCAGATATGCTCCGGGGGATCGAGGGGAACTGCGCTAAATTCTACTTCGTCACTCTTGATGAGTTGATCCTCAAGCAGAAGGATGATTTTTACCTGGTTGAACGAAACCGGAGGCCGCCGCTGGACAATATGAATGCGCTGCTCTCTTTTCTGTATACGCTCCTTGCCCACGATCTTGAGTCCGCCCTGGAGACTGTGGGGCTCGATCCTTACGTTGGGTTCTTCCACACCGACAGGCCCGGGCGGCCGAGCCTGGCGCTCGATATGATGGAGGAGCTTCGCCCGTTCATGGCTGACCGTCTGGCGCTGAACCTTGTGAATATGAAGCAGATCAGCGGCAGGGATTTCATGAAGAAAGAGAATGGTGGGGTCATTCTGACCGACGATGGGCGTAAGGCGGTGATTGCTGCCTGGCAAAAGCGCAAACGGGAGATGATCACGCACCCGTATCTGAACGAGAAGATACCCATCGGACTGCTACCGTACGTGCAGGCGATGCTGATGGCCCGTTTCCTGCGGGGTGATATTGACGGCTATCCGCCGTTCTTCATGAACTGAGGTGTTTCGCAATGATGGTTCTGATCACGTACGATGTCAATACTGAGACTGAAGAGGGAAAAAAGCGCCTTCGCAAGGTGGCAAAGGAGTGTGTGAACTATGGTCAACGGGTTCAGAACTCAGTCTTTGAGTGTCTGGTCGATCCTGCCCAGTTTGCGAAACTTAAACATACCCTCTGTGAAATAATTGACGAAGAGAAAGACAGCCTCCGGTTCTACTACCTGGGTAAGAACTGGAAGAACCGGGTGGAGCACTACGGTGCAAAAGCGGGGTACGATCCAGAAGGTTTATTAATTACGTAACCCTGCGAACCTCAAGCGAACAGTATATCCCTGGAGGGTTCGCGGAGAAAATTCTCTGATATTATATTATTTTTGTGGTGCGGCTGCTCGGGTCTGTGTGTTGTGTGTTCGCCCTGTCGGAGGGATTGTTTTGAAGTAAATATATGATATAAATTATATTTTTAGTTTCATTATGGTTGGATCGTCAAATTTGTTAAAAGGAACATTTATCTACCCGCGGATTGAATACCAACTAAACCCCGATCGTCCTCTCTCATGAATGGGTGGGGTGGATGATCCGGGTTGTCTTTGCAGTCGCACCCTTCACGGGTGCGTGGATTGAAATACCCACTCCCCGGATCTTCGAACCACGAC
>NZ_LFRO01000103.1:0-32308 GCF_001512385.1 Methanoculleus sp. DTU007
GGGGACTGCGAGGACGCCGCCATCCTGATGGCGGGGCTCCTCGACGCCCTCGGCTACGATACGGTGCTGCTCCGGTACTCGGATCACATGGCCCTCGGCATCCGGATGGGCGAGTTCAATCCCTACTATGCGCGGTACACGCCGAGATACTTCACGTACGGGGGGCAGCACTACTACTATGTCGAGGGGACGGATTTTGAGTGGTGGAACGTCTCGACCAATTCCACGGCGATCTGGGGGAAACCACGGGCCATCGGGGACGCCGCCGGCACGGGTCTCCCGAGCGTACAGTCGGAGACCCCGCAGATCGTACCGCTCCGTTACGTCCCCGAGCCGAAGGAGTATCGGATCTCTCCCGCCCGCCTGCCGGGGAATGGGGTGTGATAGAAGATGGATCCCAATAACCCATCCCCGTCCGGCGGCCTGAAGATCCCGAAACTTCCAGATATCAAGATCCCGAACCTCCCAAAGATTATCGTCACCCGGAAGCAGGCGCTCACCGCCGCCGGGGTAGCGGTCATCCTGGTGGCGGTCGCCGTCATCGGGGGGACGATCTTATTCGATTACACCGAAGACCAGCAGGTTTCGGCGTTCCGGAGCCACATCTCGGCATCGGAGGCCGACCTCTTCCGGGTCTACGGTAAGATCTCCACGTACATGCGCACCTCGACAACCGATCTCTCGGTTGCCGAATGCGACGCTCACGTGCGTGAGTTTGCGGCAATCGCGAGGTACGGCAGAGACGTTACGGCCTACCACCGCCAGATCGTCGCGGCGGACGCCGTCCCGGCGGCCTACGCCGGAGCACAGTCGGCCTACGTCCGGGCGCTCGACAACCTGAACCGTGCGTTCACGTACTGGTTGTCGGCGGCGGGCGCCTACGATGTCCGGGACTACAGTGCGGCAGACCGGAACCTCGCGGAAGCGGACAAGGCGTGGCGGGAGTACGCCGCTGCGATCGCGGATTACGACCGCGAGCTCCGTGCCGCAGAAGAGGGGGCGGAAGTTCCTCCCGCCTAGACGAGGTACTTCTCCGGGACGGAGATGGTGATCGTAAAGGATTTCAGCGACTCCGAACGGGTGACGAAGTAGTAATCGTCGTACCCTTCCCGGATGATGAACCGTTCTTCTTTTCCGTCCGAATTCCCGTCAGGAACAAGGATATCGTTTCGAGAATACCGGATCTCTTTGACGATCCGGTTCGGGTCGTCGGGATCGCGGATCTCCACCGCGAGCCACGGGAACTCGTTCATCGGTGTTGCGCTCACGGTGAACGCCCAGTAGGGGAAGGGGATGTGGTAGACCTCGGTGGCGAGAACGCGGGGAGGGTACTCGCAGGTCACCTCCGCGTACTCCACCATCTTCCCGGAGACGCGGACGTCGTTTGGCTGGTTCATCATCGTCGTCGTGGGCGTCGGGGTCGCGATGTGATAGGTCGCGGGGTCGACGAACCCCACGCTCTGCGGTTTATCATCCTTCCCGCGGGGGGGTACGGGCGGCGTCGGGGCCGGCTGGTTCCCTCCCACCGCCTGCACCTCCGTCGGCGCGGGCGTCTGGGGGGATGGTTGCGTATCTGTGGTATCCCCCTCGGTGGTCGTGCAGCCTCCGACGATGACGGCTGCTGCAAGGAGGATCAGGACGAGGATATGGCGCCCCTGCATACTGATCTCTTGCTTGCGGGCTCTATTAGAAGTTACTCATCAATGCCGTTCGAGGAGACGGCTAAAAAAGTACCTCGAGGGGACCTTCACGTCCCCTCGAAGGCCTCCATGGCAAGGCCCCGGAACCCATCGCCCGCCCGCTCGAACTCTTTCTCCACCTCGGCAATCCCCGCCGGATCGCCGAGTTTCAGCAGGGCCGCGGCGGTCAGGGCCCGGCAGCACTCGGACTGGCTGGTCCTGAGGGTGCCGACAAGCGGATCGACTGCTCTCTGGTCGCCGATCTCGGCAAGCGCCCAGATCGCCGGGTTCTTGATCGCGTCGTCTGAGCCGAGCACGACCTCGATGAGCGGCTCCACGGCTTCTCTTCCGGTACGGGCAAGCGCCATCGCCACGGTCCAGCGTGCGTTGCTGTCGACGGCGAGCAGCGCCCGGACCAGCGGCCCGACCGCCGGAGCTCCGAGTGCCCCGAGGGCACTGATGGCCTGCAGGCTGGTGTAGGTGTCGCCGTTGAGGAGGGCGTACATCAACTCCCGGGTCTCCGCGTTGCCCTCCTCCCATACCTCTCTCTTCTCGATGGTCTTCTGCATCTCTTCACCTCCTTGGGCGGACGCGGGATGTTCCGGGGGTAAAATAAGCCTTTACGCGCCAGAATCGCCGTGCAGTACTGCAGAGCGGCAGTGCCGGGCATACGTTTATATGCCTTTTCCGGGTGGTCCATCTGCTCGTGCTCTGTTCCTGGCGAAACGTCGCCGCTCGCCCCTGCCGGTGCTCATGCTCCGTTCCTGGCGGAACGTCGCCGTTCGCCCCTGCCGGTGCTCATGCTCCGTTCCTCCGGAACGTCGCTGCCGCCATCATCCCGATCACCCTGCCGCCTTCGGCCACGATCGGTGTCCCGAGGAGGTCCACCGGGAACCGCGTGCCGTCGCTCCGGCGGGCGGTCTGCTCACCGTGCCAGGCTTCACCGTTGAGGACGGCCCTGACGATCCCCCGCATCTCGCCGGGGCGTTCCCAGAACCGGGAGAAGTGTGACCCCTGCACCTCCTCTGCGGTCGGGTAACCCCAGAGGGCGAGGTATGCGGCGTTCGCATAGGTCACCACCCCGTCCGGGTCGAGGAGGGCGACCGCCCGCTGGGTGCAGGCGATCGCACGGTCTTTGATGAGGAGTTCCTGTTCCCGCCGTCGCAGGTCGGCGATATCCGCAAGAAGGATGCGGTAGGTCTGCACCTCTTCGGTGATGTCCTCGCAGGTAACATATTCCGTCCCGTCAGGGAGCGTGACGGCACGCGAAAGGATCGTCTTCTTCTGTCCGTCCCTGGATCGGATGACGAATGTCCGGGGGCGAATCCGGCCTGGAGCCGATCGTTTGAGGTCCGATTGCCAGGCCCTGATGGCCTCCAGCCGGTCGTTGTCGTCAGGGAAGATCCGGCGGCTCCACTCGATGGCCGTGGTTTTGCTCTCCGGCTCGTAGCCGAATATCTCCCAAAACCTCCGGTTTGTGTAGGTAAACCGGCCATCCTGGTCGATGAGCGCGACCCCGAAGGGGGACGAATCGATCATGCCCCGGAACCGCGCCTCGCTCTGCCGGAGGTGCTCGGCGGCCTCGCGCCGCGCAAGGGATATGGAAGCCTGCCGGACGAACGACTCCACCGTCTCCCGGTTCTCAAGTCCCTTTCCCGGGGAGAGAAAGACCCCGGCCATGCCGAAGACCTCATCGCGCCAGACCAGCCCCATGACCCAGAGCGTCTGGATATCGAACCGGGCAAGGATCGCCTCGCAGACCTCTCTTGGGATCGCCTCAAAGCAGAGGTCGTAGAGCGACCACGAGGAGGGTTCGGGACGGAGGACGAACTCCTGTATGCCGCGCACCGAGTGGGGGGTCTGGTTGTATGGGGGATCAAAGATCCGGCCGATCGGGAGGGAGAGGCCGACGGGGTCCTCTCCCAGGAGTTCCGTAAGCCCCTCCCGGAACCCCTCGCCAGCGAGATCCCGGATGATGAACTGCCGGTCGGCCGCATCGTAGGAGAAGATGTAGGCATACGCACCCGGCACGAGTTCCGCAAGCCCTTCGGCGATGTAGCGGTAGATATCCTCCACCGGCTGGAGGTCGACGAGGTCGATCGCCGTCCGGGCGAGGAACGCCATGTTCTGGGTATAGCGCTTCCGGTCGGTGATATCCTCGAGGACTATCGTGCACCCCTTCGTCCCGTCCTCGAACGTCGTCGGGATCGCCTGCATCTGATAGAAGGCCTCCCTGCCGTTCTCGTGCCGGTAGCGGATATCGGTGATCACCTGCTCCCGTTCGAGGCTTTCGACAACCGCAAGGGCTTGTGGGGACGAGACGATGGGGAGGTTGGCCTCACGTAGGTTTTGGCCTACAACCTCCTCTTTTGGGCGTCCCAATCGCGCAAGGCACTGGTCGTTGGCCTGAACGATGACGAGGTCGGCATCGAGGACCAGGATCAGGTTCTTCGTGAAGCAGAGAAACGCCGAGAGGGGCACGCGCTGTGCGATGGAGTAGACCTTGGCATTCCCGACGAGTTGGAGATCGACCTGGCCGGCGGCCTGCAGCACCTCGAGGTGCTTTGAGACCGAGTTCCGGTTCACACCGAGGGCCTTTGCAAGTTCGGTGATCGTCATGCCCTTCGGCCGGGACTTGAGGGCCCGCAGGGCTCTCCCCGGGATATCATGGTCCGGGGGCATAGCATGACGGTGACGATCTTGGTATATATGGGTACCCTTCGGAGAGAAACGGCGCTACAAAGGCCTCGATGGGCTGATACGGGGTGTTATGGATATATGGCCGGACCGCCTACCCTGTATGAGAAGGCCCGGAGGCCTCTTATTCATGGAGAAGAACGAACTCGTCAGCATATCCCAGGGAGGGCTTGCGATCATGAACCCCACGACGCCCGAGAAGGTGCTTGCCGCCGGACGGGCGGCCGTGCTCCGGGAGGGGGCCCGCGTCGTCGAGCCCGGGTGCGGGAACGGAACGATCCTCGCCCTCTGGGGGCGCGAGTACGGGATATCAGGCCTTGGGATTGAGGCCCGGGAGGATGCCTGCCGCCGCTCTGAGGAGACGTTCCAGGCGGCGGGACTTACCGATCGGATGGCTGTCCGGTGCATGGACGCCCGGGAGTACGTCCCCGACGAGCCGTTCGACTGTGCCGCAGCAATCGGGGCCTCCCATATCTGGGGCGGGTTTGCCGCGACGCTCGACGCCCTTGTGGGGATGGTATCGGATGAGGGGACCATCGTCATCGGGGACCGTTGCTGGCGGTCCGACAGCACTCCGCCCGAGTTCGCCCGGGCATGGCCCGACGTCCTGACGGAGTACGAGATCCTCGGCATCGTCCGGGATGCCGGATTCGATATCGCCGCGGTTTTTCGGTCAAGCCCTGAGGACTGGGACCGCTACGAGTCCGGGATCTGGCAGGCGATCCTCTCCTGGCTCGCGGAGCACCCCGATCACCCCGAACGCGAATGGATGATCGATTACCTCCACCGTATCCAGGACGAGTACTTCGGTTACGGCCGCGAGTACATGGGCTGGGCGATGTATGTCCTGGTGCCCGGGTTCTGGTGAGCAGCCGCTAGCCCTGATGCGGGAGCGGGGCTGCGCACCCTCCCCCGTATGCCACATGTCAGACAGTTTGAAAGAATCCTTTCTGATTCAAGTCGTCAATCTGTCCTTTTTTCTCCCCATATGGACTGGAAAGTTACGATAGCTCGGGAAGCTATCCTATGTTCAAAAAGTCTTTCGGTAATTTGAAGCGAAAATGAGGATTGATGGGCGGAATTAAATAGAATCGTATAAATATCGCCCGGATCATCTAATAATTTGGGGAACTATTACCCCGGTGACATGAGAGAACTTGTAGACGCGAGTGGAACACCTCCCGGTGGGAGGTATTCGCACTTACACGTCGCGTGCGGCGTTTGCCGTGTTTGGGCGGTCGGGTGGGTACCCACCCCCTGCACCACCTCCGGCGCTGGTACGCCCTCTTTCTCGCTCCGATAGCCTCCGTCGGTCACGCATCTGGGAGGCATACCCGGGTCACGTGCAATCACCAGCAAGGCCGTCACATTCGAGTTTCTCCGCAATCAGGCGCCCTGACGGTCGAGGTCTTCACCCGGACGGGATGCACCTTTTCGCCGAACCGGATCGGCACTCTCTTCCGGTCCTGCACCCCGAGTCTCCCGGTCTTCTCCATCAGCGGATCAGATGGTCCCCATCGCTGGCCGCCGCCATCACCGGAATGACGCTCGGCCGGTGCTACATATACAGCGCCTGGAGGGCGACGACCTCGGCGCTGTCCTTTGCCCGCGAGTAGTCCTCGAGGGGATCGGCGTTCACCTCGAGGAACCGGAGCCCCCATCCAAACGGGGCGAGGATATCGTGAGCCTGCTCCTTCTCGCCGAGGATGTAGAGCGTCGCGGCCATCGCCTCCACCGAGGTGAGCCGGAACGGCCTGCCGAAGTTCACCGGGTTTGCGGCCACAAGGAAGGGGAGCGCCCGGCGGTTGCGCCAGGAAGCGACGGCCCCGGTATCGAGGACCTCCCAGGAGCAGTCGAGCGCGGTTATCGAGGGGAGGTTCCGGTCGGCGGGGGAGACCGCTTTCTCCGCAGTCGGGTCGAGGAGGAGGGTCGAGCGGGGGATCTTTGCGATGCTTGTGACCATCCGGAGAAGCCCGCGCTGTGCGAGTTTCTTTACCGTACACTTCCGCGGATCGCAGGTGTTGTCACGGTAAGCATAGAGCGGTATCATCTGTCTTGTTATGGTACGCCGCCCAGGTACTATCAATGTACGTGCTCATCGCTCCCTGCATAGAGGATCCCGCGTGCCGCGCCCGCGGAATCACGACCGATGAGGATCTCCGCTGCTTTGGCCGGGCCAGAGAGCGCTGCCGGCGCTTCTCGATCGAGATGGTCCCGCTCCCCTGCCCGGAGACGATTTACCTCGGCCGCGACCGGCCGCCGGGCTCGTATCTTGAGCGGCTTGCGACCGACGAATTTGCCGCTCTCCTCGATCGGCTCGAAGCGGAGGTCCGAAAGATCATCCGGGAGCGCGGGGAGCCGCCGCTTGCGATCGTTGGGGTGGACTCCTCACCAACCTGCGGGGTGAACGCCACCTACTACTCGACCGAGAAACAGCCGGGACGCGGTGCCTTTCTTGCCCGGTTCCCGGAGATCCCGGCGGTCGACGTCAAGGAGTTCGCCCGCTACAGGGTCTACCTTGCAGGCCCACTCTTCTCAGAGGCTGAGAGGACCTACAACCTTGCCATCCACGACCTCCTCGAATCACACCTCTTTGATGTCTACCTCCCTCAGGAGGTGGGGGACACAAGCCATACCCGGTGCCGGGAGGAGCACCGGGCCATCTTTGCGCAGCACCTTGCGGCTCTCCAGGACGTCGATCTCGTCGTCGCGGTCGTCGATGGCGCCGATGCCGATTCCGGGACATCCTGGGAGATGGGGTATGCCTACGCACTTGGAAAGAGAGTCGTCGCCCTCCGGACCGACTTCAGGATTGCCGGGCAGCACGAACTCGTCAACCTGATGCTTGAGGAGTCGGCAGAGGTCGTCACGAAGAAAGAGGACCTCCCCCGGGTGCTCGGATCGCTTCTTCTGGCCTCAAGGTGAGGCTTTCCGCCTCTTTGCCATCGAGAGGATATTCCTCTCGTCCCTTCGGGCGTATGTGACGCTGTCCATCACCGTCCGGATGAAGTGGATCCCGAGCCCCCCGATCGGGCGCTCTTCTGCGGGGACGTCAAGGCGTGGCGGCGGAGCGGTAAGGGGATCGAAGGGAATGCCGTCGTCGGTGATCGTCACGAGGACTGCGTCGGCATCGACGCTACAGGTGAGCGTGATCGTACCCGCCTCTCCGGCAGGGTAACCGTAGAGGATGGTGTTGCTGCAGGCCTCGTCGACGGCGAGCTGGACAGCAAAGATGAGGTCGTCGCCGCATCCCGCAAGGGTCTCGGCGAGGAAGTCGGCAATCACCGGGAGTGCCGCAAGATCCGCCTGCACGGTGAGTTCCGGCATCAGACCACCCGGATGACCATGAGGGTCTGGTCGTCGAACTGCGGCTCGTCGCCTGAGAACTGCATAACCGCGTCGCGGACCCGGCCGACGATCTCGGCTGGAGGGAGATCGCGACTTCTCATGACCGTCTCGATCAGCCTCTCTTCCCCGAACTGCTCTTCAGCGGAGTTGATCGCCTCGGTGACGCCGTCGGTGTAGAGGAGGAGGAGGTCGCCGCTCTCAAGACGGATTGTTTCCTCCCGGTACTCGGCATCCGGCATCACCCCGATGATGATCCCGGTTCCTTTCAGCTTTACCGGCCGACCGCCGCCCGATCGAAAGAGGAGGGGCGGGTTATGCCCTGCGTTGACGTAAGCAAGCGTTTTTTCTGCCGGATCGACGACCGCGTAAAAGAGGGTGACGAACATCCCGGACTTCGCGTCCTCGGCGATCAGGGTGTTCGCCTCGCTGACGGCCTCGCGGGCGCTCCGGGGAACCTGCGCGTTCGCCCGCAGCACCGTCCGCGAGAGCGCCATGAAGAGTGCTGCAGGAACACCCTTCCCCGCAACATCGGCGATGACAAAGGCCGTCCGGTTCCCGGAAAGCGGGATCGCGTCGTAGAAGTCGCCTCCGACCTCTTTTGCCGGGAGCGAGAGGGCGGCGAGTTCGAGGCCGGGGATCTCCGGCAGTCGATCGGGGAGGAAGCTCATCTGGATATCGCGTGCGATCCGGAGTTCGGCCTTTTTGCGCTCGAGTTCCTGGAGGTAGGTATCGCGCTCGGCCTTCGTCTGCCGCTCGGTGATCAGGTTTCCGATGATGAACGAGAAGATGAAGACCCCGATGGTGTTTGCGACGATCATCGGGATGGCCACCTCCTCGACGACCGCAAGCGCCTGCTCGAACGGCTGGCAGAGGAGGAGAGTGAGCCCCATATGAAGCATCTCCATGCCGGCGGCAAAGAGGACCGCGCCGTACATCCCGATGAACTTTCGGCCGGCGGCAAGGAAGATCAGCCCACCAAGGAGGCCTGCGAGGATGGTTGCCACCGTGCACGGGACGGCGGTGAATCCTCCAAGGGAGAAGCGGTACGCAGCGCCGATCAGGCCGGCGCCGAGCCCAACCACCGGGCCGCAGGAGAGCCCCCCGACCATGGGACCGAGGTCGCGGACGTTTGCCGTGGCTCCGGCAATGGTGATGCCGCTCTCGGTACCGTAGATGGAGAGCGCTCCAAACAGGAGGATGAGTATCGCCTGGCCCTTCCAGGTGACGGCGCCTTCAAGCACCTCTGTAAAAGATTTCGTCCGCGTGATCAGGTAGGCGACCACGATGACGACGCAGATCATCTCCAGAAGCACGTAAAACATGTCGCCAATGCCGGAGAACGCCATACAGGTCTACCTATGGTCCCGCTTCAAGCTCGGTGAGCGCCGCCGCCTCGTCATTGTATATGGAAAAGATCCGGTGGAATCCGGCCATGGTGAATACCTCGAGGATCTGCGGATTCCCGCAGGCGATCCGGAGCGTTCCGCCGTCTTTCTTCAGCCGTTTCAGCGCAGCAAGCAGCACCCGAAGACCGGAGCTGCTGATGTAGTCTAAATCGCAGAGGTTGATGAGGAGGCACTTTCCCCCGGCGTCGAGCACCCGGTTGATCCGCTCCTCAGCCAGTCCGGAAGTTCCGGCATCAAGCCTGCCGCTCACCGCGATGATATCGACGGTGTCAATCCTTCTCTCGATGATCTCAAAATGCCCGCACATTCAACGAAATTTTATTCTGATGGATGATAGATGTTGCTTTCTGATTCTTGGGCCTCTTAGGGGAGGGACAAAAAAGATGAGGGATATTGTCGGGTGTGTGATAACCATTGTGGGGTTTGCGGGAAATCCCGGGCGGGTGTTACACCCGCCCGGGTCCCCCCACCGTGCCGGTATAAGTGTTTAGAGAGGTGTGCCTTTTGAGGTGTGCCTGTGGATGCACCTGATGCTGGCGCATCGTGACGTTGGTGCAATCAGCGTGGTGAATGTTCCGTTCACCGAGCCCAGCCGACCAATGCCGGTCCGGACCACTTGTGCCCGTGTGGCCCGGGTCGTCAGGGAGATTCCCCGTTTCCTGACGCTGGGGGATCATATGTTACCCTGTTTAATTTATATAATTTTCGCCTATTGCTTTGCATTATGGCGTAGCATTGTGCGAATCACTATGACATGCAACACTGCAAAGCACTATATCCTCAGGCGCGAAATTCTGTTTGCACATGGATCGCACTACCGACGCACTCCCTCTCCTGCTTGGCGCCTTGAAAGAGCACCCGCGGGGCATGTCGGTCTCTGATCTTGCCGCCGCCGTCGGGATCAATCGAAACACGGTCTCGCGGTATCTGGATGTCCTCCTCGTATCGGGGCAGGTGGAGATGAAGACCTACGGAAAGGCCAAGGTCTTTTACCTCTCTCAGAGGGTTCCCATCGCTGCCATGCTCAACTTCTCGTCGGATCTCGTGCTGGTGCTCGACCGCGAGCGCCGGATTGTCCAGGCAAACGATGCTGCCTGCAAGTTTGCGGGGCGAGAACGGGACGATGTCATCGGAAAAAGTATCGAGGAGTCCCCGCTTGCCGCGTTCGATCACCCGCTGATACAGAGCCGGATCACCGATGCCTTGAACGGCCGTGAAGTCACGGAAGAGCTCCGGTTCCTGCGGCGCGACGATGAACTCTTCTTCCGGATCAAGTTCCTTCCCACCGTCTTCAATGACGGGGCCCCGGGGGTCACCATCATCCTTGAGGACATCACCGAGAGCCGGCGGGCACAGGAGGCACTGCGCGAGAGCGAATTCCTCTTCCGGAGCCTCGTCGAGAATATCAACGACCTGATCCTGAACGTCGACGAGACATGCACATTCACCTATGTCAGCCCAAAAAGCCAGGATATTCTCGGTTACTCTCCCGAGGAGATGCTTCACAAGACCCCCTGCGACTTCATGCCGCCGGATAAGGCGGAGCGGGTCAAGGAGCAGATTGCCGCCCTCTTTGCCGACCCGGAGCAGAAAGTCCTCTTTGAGTGGACGATGCACCACCGGGACGGGAGCACCGTCATCCTCGAGGTAAGCGGAACCCCGGTCTACGATATCATCGGCGATTTTACGGGCTACCGGATGGTCTGTCGTGACGTCACCGAACGGGTGCGCGCCACAAAGAGGGTGGCCCAGTGGAAGTCGTTCCTCTATTCGGTCGTCAACAACATCCCGAGCATGGTCTTCGTCTGGGAGGTGGAAAAGAACACCTTTGTCTTTGCGAACCGGGCCTCAGAGGTCTTCCTCGGACTGACACAGGAGGAGATGGCCGGTAAGCAGGCCATCGACCTCTTCCCACCGAAGATGGCTGCCTTCTTCGTTGACGGCGATCGGGAGCTGCTGGAGGGATCAACCGCCCTGGAAGAGAAGATCACCCTCCCGGAGGGGCGGATCCTTGCGGTGAAGAAGATCCCGATCTTCAATTCCCACGGCAGGCTGCGCTACATGCTCGGAATCGCCGAGGACGTCACCGACCGCGCTGCAGCAGAGAGCCTCCTGGTCGCCGAGCGTGACCGGGTTCAGGGTTACCTGAACGCCGCCGGCATAATGATAGCAGTGATCGGGGCTGACGGCACCATCAACCTCATCAACCATCGGGGGTGTGAGATCCTTGGGTATGTCGAGAAGGACCTCACCGGGAAGAACTGGTTTACGACGGTCGTCCCTGAGCGTCTGCGCGACCGCCTTGCGCAGAATTTCGCTGAGGTTATGGCGGGCAAAAACGATCTTCCTCCCCTCGAGGAGAGTCCGGTTCTGACCAGAAGCGGCCGGGAGCAGCCGATCCTCTGGCACAATGCCCTTCTCCGTGACGAAGAGGGCAAGATCGTGGCGATGGTGAGTTCCGGCGAGGTTGTCCCGGAGTAGCCGGATTTCCTCCCCCCGACCCATTCACACCGGCTCCAAAAGGCGAGGTGAAAGCCAGCCTTTTCGGATCTCCTCACCCATCCTTGCCTGAATTGAACCAGGGCACTCTTTGAATGGGTGCGGTGGTTATATCCGATTAATCTGGGCAAGAATTCCTTTATTTTTGGTTTTGAGGTGAGATTTTCTCATCCCTGCAGTTTAAATACGCTGCAAGGCACATAGAATAGTGGTGACAACCTTGGTGGACATCATCTCCCTTGTCCTTATCGTCGTCGTGGTGCTGATCGTCATCGGCATCGTCGCGGCCGGTATAGGTATCTATAACCGGTTCTTCTCCCTCAAAAACTCCGCGGAAGCCACGGTCGGCCAGGTGAAGGTCGCGATGAAGAAGCGGCTTGATATGATCGAACAGCTCCTCGGCGCCGTGAAGAGCTATGCGGCATTCGAGAAGGAGACCCTGACCGAAGTGACCGCGATGCGGGCCCGTATCGGCAGCGCCGGTCCCGGTGACTTGAACGAACTCGAGCGTGAGTCCCGGTCGGTCCTCGGGCGGCTGCTTGCGGTTGCCGAGAACTACCCTGACCTCAAGACCTCCCAGACGGTCCAGAACCTGATGAGTGCGGTCAAGGATGTCGAGGATGAGATCGCCCGGCACCGCTACACCTACAACAACATCGCCCAGCAGTACAATACCATGACCGACACCATCCCCTCGAACCTGGTCGCCCGGATCATGGGCTTTACGAAGCTCGAGTACCTTGAGTTCGGCGAAGAGATTGAGCGAGCCCCGAAGATAGCCTTCTGATCTGCGATGGGTATGACCGAACGGCAACAGATCGCCATCCTTGTTGCCATCACCCTTCTTGTCGGGGTGCTGGCGGTCGCAGGAGTAAATGCTCTCGGTGGCCTCTTCCAGGGGAACCTGGAGGTCCAGCACTACGATGCCGTCTTTTACGATAACGGGACCTTCATCGAGCGCTACACGTATGATGTACGGGCGGCGGGGGAGTATCGGATGCTCTTTCGCTACTGGGCAGACCCGCTCACCTTCATGGCCATCGACCAGCCGCACATCGAGTTTCTCGGTATGACCGCCCCGCCCGGGACCATAGGCTACATCAAGGACTTCGAGGGTGAGGTGCGGACCGCCTCCGGGATGCCGAGCTCCGCAGATCTAGCGACGATCCGTAATTTAGCGCTCACAAGCGAGGTTGGTATCTACAACCCCGACTACTTCACCCCGGGCACCTACACGGTGGAATACCGCTACCAGATCCGGCCGCCGATCGAGTACGATGACCAGTGGGCGCACTTAAACCTCCGGCTCGTCGACGAGCACGTCCCTTACCGGGATCTCCGGATCACCCTCCCGTTCGCCGGGAGCATCGAGGAGGTCTACACTCATCCCCCTACCCTGAATGTCGAGCGGACGGATGACGCCGTCGTCATCACCGGGAGTGCGTCGCAGGACGACGCGCTGAACGTCGAGATGCTCCTCGACCCCGCCTTCATGGAAGGGATCGAGGCCTTCCCGCAGTTCGTCCCGAACGTGCAGCAGCAGGCGGCCGACGCCAACCGGTGGCCTCCGATCTTCTATGCCGCGGCAGGCATCCTCAACGGCCTTGCGACGATCCTTGTACTTCTAACACCGTTCATCCTCCTGGGCATATATCTGCGCTACGGCAGAGAGAAACCCTTCACCGTGCCGGAGTATCTGAGTTTCACCCCGAATACCGCGCTCAAACCCTGGCAGGTGAACCTCCTCTTCAAGGGAGATCCCTTTGAGTTCGACGAGAATGGGTTCTATGCGACGGTCCTCGATCTTCACCGGAAAAAGAAGATCGTTGTTGCGGAGAAACCGGAGGGCGGCGGGGTCACGGTCCGGATCATCTCAAACGAGTCGGACGATCCCTACGAGCAGCGGGTGCTCAACTTCCTGGGCCACATCGCAGACGACCATATCGTCGATACCGCTGAACTTGAGGCGTTCGCCGAGACCGCGCGGCGGAGCCCGGGCTACCAGCACCGGATCCTGCAGTATCAGCAGTCGTTTGCCGCCCTGACCCGCGACGTGGACACAACCCTCTCGCGGCGGTACGTCCGTGATGGCCGGGAGACCATCCTCCCGCTCATCTTCCTCGGCGCCATCCCCTGTGCGCTTGCGATCCTCCTCTTCATCCTCGCGCCGGGAGCGGCCTACCTCCTCATACCGGCCGCCCTCCTCTCCTTCGTCGTCGCCGTCCAGGTCGGGATTGCGGCTCTCTTCCCCTCGCCGCTCTTCGGCTTCTGGAGGGACGACCACTACAAGGAGAAACTCGAGTGGGACGCGTTCGCCAACTTCCTCTCGGACCTTGCCCTGATCCGGCAGTACTCACCTGCTGATCTCTCGATATGGGGAGAGTGGCTGGTCTACGGAACGGCGCTCGGTCTTGGGGATAAGGTCGAGGAGGCGATGAAGAACTTAAACATCAGTCTCCCGGACGTCGGGATGCCGCTCTACTCGAACATGCCGGTGATCTTTGCCCCCATCGTCCTCTACTCACCGCCCTCTTCCGGCGGCGGTGGCGGTTTTGGCGGTGGCGGGTCCTTCGGCGGCGGTGGCGGCTTTGGCGGCGGCGGCGTCGGGGGAAGATAACTCCTTTTTTCTACGCTCGATGTATACGGCCCCGCTGCGCGGATGGGTTCGAATACGTTCGTAGTTAAGGTAACCTACTTACCTGCAGCGATAGAATAGTTCGTTGTTGAAGCCTATGACGCGAGCACATCCAAGCTACCTAGTCATCGCCCTCGCTCTCCTTGGTGCGATCATCGCCTGCGGGTGCATGGCCGCCGAGAAGGCGGGCGGTGGTCCGGCCGACCGCATCGCGGGGAACGGGACAATCACCTATGTCGACCTTGAGGGCGGATTCTACGGGATCGTCGCCGATAACGGCGAACGCTATCTGCCTGCGAGCCTCCCGGCGGAGTTCCAGCAGGACGGTCTCAGGGTGACGTTTGTCGTTGAACCTTCAGGCGAGACGGCGACCATCCAGCAGTGGGGGACGCCGGTCGAGATAATCGAGATTGAGACGGACGATACTCCCCGCACGGTTACAGCCAACGCCACGGTCACCTACATCGATCTTGAGGGCGGGTTCTATGGCCTCATCACCGACGACGGCGGGAAGTATCTGCCCACAAACCTCCCGGAGGAGTACCAGGTTGACGGAATCCGGGTGGCGTTCAGCGCCGACGTGGCAAAGGACGCTATAGGGTTCCATATGTGGGGCACCCCGGTCGAGATCCGCTCAATCGAGCGGATCGCGGGGGTCCAGCTCATTGCCGGAAACGCGACAATCACCTACATCGATCTCGAGGGTGGGTTCTACGGGATCATCACCGACGACGGCCGGCGGTATCTCCCGCTCAACCTGAACGAGACCTGGCAGAAAGACGGAGCGAACGTGACGTTCGTTGCCCGGGTCCGGGAGGGTACCGTGACCATCCAGCAGTGGGGGACGCCGGTCGAGGTCATCGCCATCGATGAAGCAGAGAACGCCACCTACGTTGCAACAACCGGGACGGTCACTTACGTCGACCTCGAGGGTGGGTTCTACGGGATCGTCGCCGATGACGGTGAAGACTACCTTCCGCTCAACCTGAACGAGACCTACCGCGTCGACGGTACTCGGATCACCTTCGCAGGCGAGATCGCCCGCGATACCGTGACCATCCAGCAGTGGGGCACCCCGGTCGAGATCATCGCCGTTCTCTGAGAGATCGGCAGACCCACTCACCTTTTTTGAATCACGCCAATCACGCGCCCAAAAACGAGTGCCTTTTTCTTTCCCGCGCCGATAGAAGGATCATGGATGTCACAGTCCGCGAACAGGACGGTACAGCAATCGTATCGGTGGACGGGAGGATCGATGCAGAATCGGCGGGTCGCCTGGATACGGCTCTCTCTGAGGTTCTGGCCCGGGGCGGGAGGCGGGTGCTCGTCAACCTGGAGAAAGCTGTCTACATGAGCAGCAGCGGTCTACGCGTGCTTATTGGAAAGCTTCGGGACCTGCGCCAGACGAATGGTGAGATGGCGCTCTGCTCGCTCTCGCCCGAGGTTCAGCGAGTCTTCCTGCTTGCAGGCGTCCACGAGCTCTTCCCGGTCTACGTGGGCCTGGACGAGGTCTTTGCCGAGTTTGAGCAGAAGGAGAAAGAGTCGCAGTGATCGAAGAGTTGATTGACGCCTTACGCGACGGCGGAAGCGCTGACCGGATGGAGGCGGCGAAATCCCTCGCCTCCCTGGGCCCGGCCGCCCTCCCGGCGCTTTTAGCCGCGCTCAAGGACCCTGACCCCCGACTCCGGATGTGGGCGGCCTACACCCTCGGGATGAACGGGGATACGGCCGCGGTCCCGGCGCTCTCCGCGGCGCTCGATGATCCCGATCCTGGTGTTGTAAAATGGGCGGCAGCTGCTCTGCGCCGGATCCGGGATGGGGCCGGGTGCTGCGGCTGCCGGTTCTGTTGAGTATCTCAGCGGCGCCTGCCGACGAGGAGGACCGCGAGACCGAGCGCTACGACTGCAAGCCCTACCGGGAGCGGCGCTTCGGTCGGCGTGGTGGTTGCCGGCACCGTCGTCTCAGTCCCGGTCGGGGCCGGTGGTGTGGCGGTCTCTGTTGCCGTCGGGGCGGTCGTGGGCGGTGTCGTCGGGGTGGGGGTTGCCGTCGGTGTTGGAGTCGGAGTCACGGTGGGTGCCGGTGTTGGGGTGGTATCGACCCCGACACGGTTGGCGACCGTGAACGTCACCGGTTCGGAGTCGGGAGCGTTCGCTTCGAATCCTGCCGGTGTACTCCATACAGCCCGGACTGAGTAGGTCCCCGGCGCACCGAGGTCGCCGATCCGGATTGCCCCGGGCATTCCGGGATCGTCGGTGTAGAACCGGGTCGAACTGACGTTCAGCCCCGCGAAGTTGAGACCTCCGATCCTGGTCGTCTCAGCCCCGCCCGGCGTGGTGAGCACGAGGTCGATCGTCGCCGGATAGAGATTGTCCGTCCGATAGAATGCCCCGACATCGGGACTGACCACCCGGAAGGCAATTCTCGTGTTCGGGGAGACCGTAAGCCCTGCCAGGGGCTCGTTGTGGTTGGGGTTTGCAAGCACCACGTCAAGGAAGATCTCGGGTTCGCGGATGAAGACGAGCGCTGTGTTGCCGTCGGTGGGGTTGAAGGCGTAGTAGGGTCCGTAATCCCCCCGCACCAGGAACTCCTGCACGTCGAAGTTGGTATCGTCAGCGACAGGGATGCTTCTCGTGACCCCTCGGTCAGGGTTGTCGTCCTGGTACTTCTGAAGCGCCGTGATGGGGCTCTTCGTGGTCGGGTCGCGGAGCTGCGTGAGGTTCAGCCCCTCTTCGTAGACGAAGATCGTGTCATACGGCTGGATATCGCTGATCGTCGGTCCGCGTGCACCAGCCGGCCCTGCACAGAGGGCAAGCAGGCAGAGGGCGAGCAGGATGATGATCGCTCGCCCGGGGTTCCTCTCTGGCGTCATGATCTCCCGTGTGCTTATTGTACAGATATAGGTTGGTGTGACGCGACCCGGGATCCGCCGTATCGTCCGATCCTTATCTGTGGCGTTATCCCGGGAACTCTCTCTAGGGCGGACCGACCGGCTGCTCACCGATTTTATGAAGACAATCCTCGGCTACCGTGAGACCCCCCACCTCTCCCCGGAAGACCTTCCGGCGGTCCTTTCCAGCCTCATCGACGATCTCTCAAACCCACCGTTCTCGGACGAGGCGTTCATCGAGGCCGCCGACGACCCGGAGGCCTACCGGGCGGAACTTGTCTCCCGGCTCGCCTACCTCCCGCTCTTTGAGGACGTCGATATCTCCGTCGAGGCAGAGGGGACCCTTCCATTGGCGATGATCGACCGGGAACGCTTCTCCGACGAGGTCGCCGGGGTTCTTGAGGATATGGTGGCTTCCGGCACCCAGAAGATCAGGCTCACGCTCCGGCGGAGCGGGGATGCGGTCGGGCTCTTGATCCGCGGATCCGGCCCCCTCCCGGCAAGAAGGCTCCGGTTCTACCGGCGGAAGTTAGGGCTCTCGGGAGCGGTGCTTGCGGTTCCGGAGGATGGGGCGGGGCTTCACCTCCTCCTCCGCCCCGCCCCCACCTGACCCGGATCTCCAGGGCAAACTACTTATTCCGGGCACCCGGACTCTAGGTGATCGTAATGACGATGCAGCACGTGCCCGGCGCTGACCGCGGCAGGGTGATCCTCTATGCCCTGAGTACCTGCGGCTGGTGTGCCCGGACAAAGGACCTCCTCACCGATCTCGGTGTCGGATTCTCGTACATCTACGTCGACCTCCTCACGGGCGAGGAGCGGGACCGCGTGGTCCGTGAGGTCGAGCACTGGAACCCGCAACTCTCGTTCCCGACGATCGTCGTCAACGACTCGAAAGTGGTCGTGGGGTTCCGGGAGCAGGAGATCCGGGAGGCGATCGGTGCCTGAAAGCCCAGGCGACGAGATTGTCGACCGGTTCATGCGCGATCTCGAGCTCGAGGCGGAGGCCGGCGGGTATCATCTCAATCCCGACCGGGAGTTCACCCGCGGTCTTGTCCGGGGACTGCTTGCGAATAGGGAGCGCTACGGCTACATCTCCTGCCCCTGCCGGCTTGCCTCAGGGAACCGGGAGGACGATCTCGATATCATCTGCCCCTGTGACTACCGGGACCCCGATCTCGCCGAGTACGGCGCCTGTTACTGCGCCCTCTACGTCTCCGCCGAGGTCGCGGCGGGAGCGCGCGTTCCCGATCCCGTCCCGGAACGCCGGCCGCCTCCGGCAGAGCGCAAGCGGCAGAAAGCTGAGCATACCGTAGTCTCGGAGACCCTGAAGTACCCGGTCTGGCGGTGCCGGGTCTGCGGCTACCTCTGCGCCCGGAATGAGCCGCCTGAGTTCTGCCCGATCTGCAGGGTTTCCCGTGACAGGTTCGAGCGGTTCATGTGAAGCAGGTCAAGGAACGCATAGAGAAGGAACGCGGCGACGATCCCGTTTGCCGGGGGGATCCCCGGGACCACGAGAGCGGCAAGGGAGCCTGCGGCGTAGGCGGCGAGCCCCTGCAGGTTGAATCGGGGGAGGGCTGCCTCCTCGAGCGCGGGGTAGTGCCCCTTGTGATGGATGAAGAAGTCGGCCATGATCACCCCGCCGAGCGGGGGGATGAAGACCCCCATCATGACCATATAGGGGATCAGCATATCATACATCCCTAGCAAAGCAAGGACGGTCCCTGCAACGGCGCCGGCGAAGGTGACCAGCCTTCGCCGTTCGGTCCGAAAGAAGTGGCACCCGGCCACCGAGAAGTTGTAGATGGTGTTGTCCTGGGTTGTCCAGATGTTTAGAAAGAGCATCAGGACGCCGGCGGAGAGAAGCCCCTGGACGGCCAGAACCTCGACGATGTCGGAGAGACCGTAAACGGCGGCACAGACGGCCCCTGCGGCGATCATCAGTCCGTTCCCGAAGAAGAAGGCAAGGAGCGTAGAGCCGACGGCGGCCCGGGTTGAGCCGACAAATCGCGTCCAGTTGGCAACCTGCGTCCCGCCGGCGACGAAGGTGCCGACGACGATGGTGAGGGCTTCGGCGACCGTGAGGGTGCCCGCCGACCCTGCCATGAGAAGACCGTCGAGACCCCCGCCGTCTCTTACGGCAACCGCGCCGCTTATCGCGACAAGAAGGAGCATCGCCGGGACCGCGACCTTCGAGAGCGCTGCAAGCCCCCGGCAGCCGACGTACGCCGTCAGACAGAACCCGAGGCCAAAGATTATGATCAGGGGAATCTCCCATCCTGCGCCGAGATTCAGGAGGCGAACAAGGACGATCGCGATCGTCGCGGCTCCCCAGGCATACCACCCGATCTGGGTGAGTCCGAGGAGGGCGTCGGACCACCGGCTGCCTGCATCGCCGAAGGCGAACCGGGCGGAGAGGACGGTGGATAGCCCGCTCTTGTAGCCGATGTAGCCGAGACCGGCGACGTAGAGTGAAAGAATCGCACTCCCGGAAAGGATGATCAGGGCAAGATCAGGCCAGAACCGGAACGCGACCCCGATCTCCGCGCCGCCCCACATCGTGGCGGAGAAGAAGGTGAACCCGAGCAGCACCAGGGTGATCGGCCAGAACCCGGATCGGTCCTCGTCCGGAACGGCGGAGAGCGGATAGTCCTCTGCATTACTGCGATCCGTCATCTGGCCGCCTTGACCGCTTCGAATTACTGCTGCTCCTGCAATAGATTACAGTTTCGCCATAGAGCACTAATCCATTTCGGATCGTCTTCTGAAAAGACCGCGTCGGATGCTCTTACCCCAAAACCGCCCACCATCATCCGGCGAAGAGATCCAAGGTCTCATATAGCGGTGGGACGAATCTCCTGTATGCCGAGCGTGCGGATCAATGACGGTGTCCTCCCCTCGGGTGCTGGTGTCGAGGGGGGGCGAAAGAAGCGACCCGACGAGCAGCAGACCCCTACCTCCCGGGAGCCCATGCCGGAGGTCGAAAAGATGGGGAGCCACGAGAAGTCCCGGATAAGGGGGCCCCGGTTCGCTGGCGACGAAAGCGCCGATATATTCTACACAGGGACGAAATAGGTCACACGAGCACCCGGATATCGGCGGCGGAGGAGACCACCACCTCCCGCGCCCCACGATAGGTCTGGACAACCCCATACAGCGTCACGCTCTCGTTCTCGTGGAGTTCAAGCCCCGCTGCCACATTTTGCGGCAGAAAGACGGTAGTGCCGTTGACGGAAAGAATAAGGTGCCCCCCACTCGAGGTCTCTCTGATCTCCTCGATCCTCCCCTCAAGGAGGACCAGCGCCCCGTCGGGAACCTCTTCCGAGTAAGGTTCCACGAGAAGCGGCCGACCGACGGCGCCAAAGAGGAGGTGGACGGCAAGCACGATCCCGACGACGCCTACAAGCATAACGAGTGCTGTCTTCTCCTCCCGTTCCAGCATAAATCTCTGTAGAACTCCCGGGGCTATAAGATCCGTCAGTTTGATATGTTAACAGCGTTAACTACTATATATGGATGATGTGAACCTTCCCCCGTCTTCCAGAAAGATATTGATGCTGCTTGAGGATGGGGGCGCCCTTACCCATAAGGAACTCGTCCGCCGCAGCAGTCTGGCCCCCCGCACCGTCCGCTATGCCCTAAAACGGCTCAAAGATAACGATATGATCGTAGAGAAGTTCAACTTCCGGGACGCCCGGCAGACCCTCTACGAGTATAAAGACCCCCAGATGGTGTCTGCACAATGACGGAGCCTTTCTCCTGCGACATCATGCGCTGCGACAACCTCGCACGGGTGCTCCTTCCCCGGATGCGCGCCGAGATGGTCTACCGCCTGGTGAACGAACGCGGGATCACCCAGAGCGAGGCCTCCAAGCGCCTCGGAGTCAGTAGAGCCGCAATATCCCAGTATATGAGCCGGAAACGCGGGTTTGCCGGGCAGGACTTCTCCGAAGACCTCGATAGGGTCATCGAGCGCTGGGTCTCCGCCGTCGCTTCGGGTGAAGGGACGATCACCATCTGCGACGTCTGCCGGTCGGCCGGTCTTCCGGAACGCCGGTGAAGCTATGTGCGCCGTCGGCGGTAGAGGTAGAGCCCAATGAGCCAGACCAGGATGCATGCTGCTAGAATAATCTTGAGCCGGTCCGGCCCCGGGGCAGCGCCAGCCCCGCTCCCTTTTGAGGCATTCCAGTCGTCGAGAAAGACCGCGGTGTAATAAGCGGCGATCGCCGGATGCTCGATGATCACGCCCGCTTCCCGGTTGAACGCCGGGGAGTTGGCATTCCAGTTGATGCTGCTGACAAGGACCGCGCGCCCATCGACGATGACGCCTTTGTTATGGATCTTTGCAAGATTATTCGCCTCGATATCCGCAAGCCTGGCCTCAAGCGGTAGCCCTTCGGCCGCGGCAATCCGGTTGATGACCGCGACCATCTCGTCGTTGTCCGCATCGTCCTCGGTGTTGAACCAGGCGGAGTCGAGGAGGATCTGTACCACGACACCCCGCCGGGATGCGTTGATCGCGGCCGCAAGGTAGGGATTGAGTTCGTACCGGGTCTCGTTTGTGATGTAGGCCTGCTCGATCGCGATGCTCTCTTCTGCCCCCTCGATCAGGTCGAGGATGAGCGCGCTCGTATCGGGGGAGAGGACCACCGTCACCCGCGCATCCTCCGCGCGGCAGGGCCCAAACTCCACGGCGTATGTGGGTGCCCAGGGCGTGTAGAGTTCGGCTGCGGTTCCCTCCAGGGGCACGATATCCCCGCCCGCGGCATCGATGAGGAAGACCTCCCGGAAGTAGGCCGCAAGGTCGGGGTCCTCGAGGATGACTACCCACCCGCGGTTGCCCTGCAGACCCGGTGCCGGGTAACCGCCGGGCTTGAAGTTCTCGCTCCCGAGGAGGACCGTCTCGCCATCGATGACGAGGTACTTCGCGTGGTTGTAGCGGTACTTCGCATGGGCCAGATCCGTCGTCTCCATCGCGAGGACCACAATCCCGCTCCGGTTGAGGGCGCCCGCGACGGCCCGCTCTTCCGGTGAGATGCCGCCCACCGGCCCGCCCTCAAGGAGGACGGTCACCTCAACACCGCGTTCGCGGGCGCCGATGAGGGCGTCTGCGATCGTAGGGTCGGTGAACTCGTAGACGTTTGCGAGAATCTCGCGCTCGGCGCTCGAGACCGCCGAGAGGAAGGCCTCCTGTGAACAGTCCGGGGCGACGAACGCAGTCACCTCAACGCCTTCGAACGTTTCCGGACCAAAGCGTGACTGGCCGATACCGAGCGGACGCGGGTCCCAGATGCCATTCTCAAGGTAGTGGATCTGCCCTTCGCGGGGACGGACGTCCCCGGGCCAGGCCACCTTCTGGACGAGCGTGGTTCCATGGTAGATGAAGAGTTCGTCGCCCTGGTTCGCCATCTGAAGGTTCCCGCTCTGGATCACGTCCGGCACCGCCGGCGTCCTCCCCTCGATCTCGAAGTCGGGCAGGTACCCGTGGGTCTGCTCGAAGGCCGGACCGCTCCTTGCGACCACCACCCGCCCGTCTATCCGCGTGCCCGGGGGGAACCGAAACCCGCCCTCTCCATCCGAGAAGACGTAGCCGTCGAGCACCCCCCTCCCCTCAATCACCAGGTACTCGTCGAGATCCCCGGCAAGATAGGGATCAGGACAGAACTCAACGATCTGGACAGCATCGACGGCGGCAACAAGGAGGCATACGAGCAGGATGGCTGCGGCGATCCGGCGCATACGCAGGATTATCTAGGTCCCGGTATAATAGCAAGACGAAATGACTTCGCCTGCACTTCCGCTGGTCGTCAAGGTGGGTGGAAGCCTCTTTGACCGGACAGCGTCTCTGATCGATATCTTTCAGGAGATCGGGCGCCCGGTGCTGATCGTGCCCGGCGGCGGGAAGTTCGCCGACCTCGTCCGGCGCCTCAACGTCTCCGATAACGCGGCCCACTGGATGGCCATCGCCGGTATGGAACAGTTCGGATGGTATATCGCCTCGCACGGCGTCCCGGCAACCTCCGAGATCGCGCTCCCAGAGGAGGTGACGGTCCTCCTTCCCTATTGTGCCCTCCGGCGGGCCGACCCGCTTCCCCATTCCTGGGATGTCACATCCGATACCATCGCCGCCTGGGTCGCACGCGAGCTCTCTCTGGATCTCCTCCTCTTAAAATCGGTCGACGGCATTCACCATCACCGAAGGCTTCTTTCACGCATCGAGGATCCCTCCCTCATCTCCGACGAGGTCGATCCCACGTTCATCCGATTTGTCTTCGAGCACGGTCTCCGGGCCCGGGTGGTGAACGGCAGGCACGAGGATCGGGTCCGTGGAGCTCTCCGGGATGAGGCGGTAACGGGGACTCTTCTCGAACCGAGATTTTAACTCCTGCGAGGGCAATATAATAGGTTAACTTTCGAGGAAGCGATAATGACAGCCAAAGAGCGATGTACCTCCTGCAACGCCACACTGGCGGTTGAAGGCTCGACCGGGTTCCCGTGCCCGGTCTGTGCGAACACGATCTACAGATGCTATCGGTGCAGGGAGCAGAGCATAGCCTATACATGCCCGAAGTGCGGGTTCCAGGGGCCATAAGCCATGGGTAACGTAGCCATTATCGTCAAGGTCATGCCCGAGTCGCCCGATGTCGACCGTGAGGCGCTCAAAGCAGCGATCCGGGCAGCTGTCCCGGTCGACGACATCAAGGAAGAGCCGATCGGCTTTGGCCTTGTGGCACTGAAGGTTGTTTCCGTCGTCCCCGATAAAGCCGGGGCTCCTGACGAGGTTGAGAAGGCGCTCCAGAACCTTGAGGGTGTTGGCAGCGCGGAGATCCTCGAGTCCACCCTCGTGTAAGGTGGATTCGCACCACTTTTTCCCGTTCTATTGGGTCTTTTCCAGCCGCTCCATCACTTTAGCAGTGATCTTCTGGATCTTGGCGACCGATCTGCTGAATCCCGCGATCTCATCGTCTTCAAGACGGATCGCAACCGGGAAGACCCCTTCGCGGTTGATGCGAGCGGGAACACCAATGCAGACATCACCGATCCCGTGGATCTCGCTCTTGATGTAACTGGAGACGGTGAGGATCCTGTTCTCGTTTCCGAGAATCGTCCGGACAAGGGTTGCAATCGCTTCACCCGGTCCATAGACGGTAGCGCCCTTGTCTCTGATGATCGCTTCGCCGCTGGTCCTGACGGTCTCGATCATCTCCTGTGTGGGAAGTCCTGAGAACGTGGGCAGATTCTGGATCCGGATGCCGCCGATCGTCGTCGCCGACCAGAGCGGGACCATGCTCTTGCCGTGCTCGCCGATGATACGGGTATGCACCTCGCTGACGTGGACCCGGAAGTAGTGCGCGATGAGGGATTTTAAGCGCATCGAGTCGAGGTGCGTCCCGAGGCCGAAGACCTGCCTCGGCTCAAGCCCCGAATACTTCAGGGCAACGGCGGTCGTGACGTCGACCGGGTTTGTGATGACAAAGAGAATAGCATCGGGCGATACCTGGCCGATGGTTCTGGCGGTCTCTGCGACAATCTTTGCGTTCTCGAAGACGAGGTCGTTTCGGTCCTGGCCCGGCTTGCGGGGCACCCCTGCTGTACAGACAATAATATCCGAGTCTCTTGCATCGGCAAGGCTGGTGCTGTATGACAGCCGGACATCGGTGCCTCGTGCGGCGAACGAATCCGAGAGATCACGGCAGCAGCCTGCAAGAAAGTCTTCGCGCCCAGGTCTCCCGACAAGCAGCATATCGCTGACGTACGGGATCTCGGAGATAGTGTGGGCAGCAAACAAGCCGACGTTCCCTGTAGCCCCAAGAATCGTTACTTTTGCCATGAAGATCGCCGTTGGGGACACGTCCGCAGTCGACCGTGCGCGCAAACATGCACCACTGCACCCCTCCTCCACCCCGCAACCCCATGGGCGCCGAACGTCCACGGTAAGTCTGCTCCCTTCCGGGCCTGAACCGGTACCCGCGGCAAGAGGTCGCCGCCCCCTCCGGGGCTTTGATCCCTCTCCGTCGACCTCATAGGACGAGGTTTCTCCGTCGGGGCGCAGCGGATTCTGCAAGCCGCTGCGGCCTTCCTTGGACTTCGCCCCCCGCGTGACGACGGTTTCGGGTGACAGGTGACGCCGAGCCACCCGGGCTAGTCCCCGTATACAATGGGCTCTAAGGGATAAAAATAACTCCGCCCACGGAAGACTGCCAGGCCCGGGTGATCCGCGCGACCTTCCCGGCATCTCGCTTCTCGAAGAGGTCCAGAGCGGTAAGGTCGACTTCTGGCGGAAGAACGGTCGAAAGCAGCCTCAGATCTCCCTGATAGACCGCCGCCTCCTCTGTATCGGCGATCAGGATGGGATCGCGCGCGACCGGGTTGCGCCGGAGGTCGTCGTAGGACCGGTGCATCGTCACCTCCCCGATCTTGAGGAACTCGCGGTTCAGGTGGAGGTTGCAGGCGGTCCAGTAGGCGGCCGCGTACCAGGCGTCGTTGCAGATGACGCGCGGGACACCCATGCGTGCGGCGGCTAGCCCGAGGGTTCCGGCCCCCGAGCACGCGTCGACGAAGACCCGGGGCCGGTGCTCCCTGATCTGGCGTTCGAGGGAGAGGATCTTTTCGTCACGGTTCCGGGGGAACTCGATATGCAGGACCGATTGCTGCTTGTAGACGGCGATCGGTCCTGCCCGCGTCGGAAAGATATCGGCCCGGACGTCGCAGCCCGCAAGCAGGGTATGGGTCGTGGGCGCCGCGTCGGTATCGTTGATCCCCGGTGTCCCTGGGCCTGCTTTGACGACACCCTTAACCTCCGGGACCGTATCGATCAGGCGTGCTGCCGCCCGCTCTCCTATTGCCCTGGAGAGAAGGACGAGCGATCGCGGCGGGAGATAGGGAGGCCTCCGCATGGCGTAGCCGGGATGGACGAGCGGTGTCCCGACGGCGGCGAGGGGTTCGGTCCCGGCAAGATCCCCTTCATCGACCATCACCCGGTAGATCTCGGCAAAGACCTCGTCGATGAACCGTTTCCCGCAGGTGGGACAGGGTTCTGCCGGATCGATACCGGGCGGCGGGCTTTGTTTGTCGTAGACGAGCCCCATGCAGTCCGGGCAGGGGGCGAAGCGTTCCGGCAGATCGGCAAGGAGTTTGCGGGCCTCGGTGAGGCAGTCGTGCCCGCAGACGGGACAGTGCATACACGATTCTGTTGGGGCCCGCAGCATATAGGTGTATCACGCGGCCCGCGGCACGACCACGAGCCCCTCCCTGAGCCAGCCCCAGGCATCCCGAAGACGCCCCTCAGGGAAGTAACGGACATCGACGTCGACGAAACCGACGAAGAGACTCGGTAATCGATTCATCCATTCCCGCCACCGTTCCCCGCCGACGACGGCGATCCGATCGACACTCTTGAGCCCCGGCCACTGCCTGAAGGCGTCCCAGCCCTCCCCCGGTCTCCAGCTGCGGAAACCCTCGATCTTAAAGAGAATCCGGACGTTGTCGTGGTCTTCCATTGCTCGTGTAAGTTCAGGTATCAGGATGGTGGCGTAATCACTCTCACTCATTTTTCCATCGAACCGGAACCCGATCACACGTCCTGAACTCTCTCTCATCCGGTCAAGCATGGGTCCTCCTATAACTTCCAGAGAGAAAAAACCTCTGCCGGATAGGGGTGTCGTTCCGGCAAGGAACACTGATATATCCCTATACGAGTATTCCTCTGGTAGCGCCCGGTTCCGGCAGGGAGACAGTGGCACGATGGGACCTGAGTTCTTACTTGCGGTCATCCTGGTCATCAATGTCGTATTCGCCGTCATCATCGTCTTTTACGAGCGGAGAAACCCGATAGCGGCGGTGGCCTGGCTGATGGCCCTCTTCCTCATTCCTCCGA
The DNA here is from genome assembly GCF_001512385.1 of Methanoculleus sp. DTU007. Classification (NCBI taxonomy): domain Archaea; kingdom Methanobacteriati; phylum Methanobacteriota; class Methanomicrobia; order Methanomicrobiales; family Methanomicrobiaceae; genus Methanoculleus; species Methanoculleus sp. DTU007. The sequence continues at coordinate 27,029 of NZ_LFRO01000103.1, forward strand.
TAGGGTTCGTCCTCTATCTCTTCTTCGGCCAGAACTACACCCGGCGGAGGATCTGTGCTATGATGGAGGGAAGAGACCTCCTCCGGGATCTCCTCCTTGCGCAGGAGCGCACGTTTTCCGATCCCCGTCACCGGTTCACCAGACCAGAGGCAGACGAGTTTCGCGAGACGATCCTTCTCCTCCTTCGCAACGACCGGGCGTGCCTGACCGAGAAGAACCACCTCGATCTCTACACCCGCGGCGAGGATATGTTCGAGGCGCTCTTTGCTGCAATCAGGGGGGCGCGCCACCACATTCACCTGGAATACTTCATCGTCAACAACGACGACCTCGGTCGGTCGGTCATCCGTGCCCTCGCAGAGAAGGCCCGGGAAGGCGTCGAGGTCCGCCTCCTCATCGACGCTATGGGGGTCCGGGTCGGGGGAGGGTCCCGGGCCGCGTTCTCGGAGCTTACGGAGGCCGGCGGGAAGATCGGTGTCTTCCTTCCGGCGATCTACCGGTTCAACTACCGCAACCATCGAAAGATTGTCGTCGTCGACGGGACGCTCGGCTTCATCGGCGGGTTCAACATCGGGGACGAGTATCTCGGAAGAGGGCCGCTCGGCACCTGGCGCGACGCGGCCGTCCGGATCGTGGGAGATGCCGTCAGGATGCTCCAGTACCGGTTCCTCCTCGACTGGAACTACACAACCGGTGAGCGCCTAGAGCCCGGACCTCTTTACTTCCCTGACCCGGGATCCTCCACCGGCACGACCCCCGTTCAGATCGTCTCCGGGTGCCCGGGCACCCGGTGGAATCCGATAAAAGAAGGCTACATCAAACTGATCAACTCCGCCCGGGAGTCGGTCTACATCCAGACGCCCTACTTCATACCGGACGAGAGCGTCATGGATGCCCTGCGGCTCGCCGCTCTCTCCGGGGTCGATGTCCGGATCATGATCCCCTGCAAACCCGACCACCCGTTCGTCTACTGGGCGACCCTCTCGTTCATCGGCGATCTCCTTGATTCCGGTGTCCGGGCCTACACATACGATGACGGGTTTTTGCATGCAAAGACGATCGTCGTCGATAGAAAAGCAGGGTCAATTGGGAGCGCGAACTGGGATATCCGGAGTTTCCAGTTGAACTTCGAGGCGAACGCCTTCTTTTATGACGCGAGGATAGGGGCCGAGTTTGCGCGGAGATTCGAAGAGGATCTCGTCATCTCCACCGAGATCACCCCGGAGCGCTACCGGGCGCGGTCCATCCGGGTCCGGATGAAAGAGTCGATATCCCGTCTTTTTTCGCCCCTCGGCTGAGAGCGTTCACCGGTTCAGTTGCTCCTCGACAAACTTCCGGATCCGGGGGATACTCTGCTCCCAGCGCGCCTGAAGAATCGGGACGGTGTAGATGATGTGGTGCGGGAGGACTGCAGTCCCCATCACGGCTTTCTCGACGAGCGGCCGCTCACGGCCGATGACGACCGTCTCCCTCTTACGGATGGCATCGAGAAGTTCGTCCACCGTCTCCGCCTCGGCACAGGTGACGACCCCGCCGAGCTCGTGGAGGAGGTGGCCGTCGGTCCCGCCGGTCCGCCCGAGGTCGTGGGCGAGAGCGAGCCGGGCGGCCTTCAGGTTATGGGAACGGGCCATCCCGCCGCAGATCACCTCAAGAGCGTCGAGGCGGGAGAAGACCTCCTCTCCGATGCACCTGCCTGCGACGCACCGCTCGACCCCGCGGTTCAAGAAGGCGTAGCCGCAGGGGTGCGCCTCGACGGCGATGCAGGAGTAATCCTCCCGGCGATCGAGGATATCGGGGGTGTCGAGGCGTATGGCGGTGAACGGACCGTTCCTCCGGTTCTTCTCGATGTGGCGCCGGTAGAAGTCTAAAAGATCGGCGACTGAGTAGAAGTAGAAGAGGAGGTGCGGACCATCGTTCGCGCTGACCTCGATCCCCGGGACGAGGGGGACCCGGATCCCCTGCCTCCTTGCCTCGACGACACCGCTTGCCTGGTTGTGGTCGGTGATCGCAAGCCCGATCCCCTGCCGGGCCGCGAGTTTCAGCGCGTCCCGGACGCGGGTGGGTGAGTCGGAATGCCGCGTATGGAAGTGGAGGTCTACAGGGAGAAGCCCAAGGCGCCGGATCTCTTCTGGTTGGGGTTTTTGGAATATAATATCTTTATAATAGTGCATGGGATCGCTGTTCTGTCGATCATCGGTTGGTCGCCCGGGATGAAAAAGAATTGCCTGATCTCTGAAATCGGCTAAACGGCTTCTATTCCGCCTCCAGGGTGATAGGTTCCCGCAGCCAGTCGATGGCGGCGTCAAGGTGGTCGTTTGTGAAGTAGCGGACATCGATTCCGGTAAAACCGACAAAGAGCCCGGGCAGGTGGTTCATCCATTCCTCCCACTTCTCCCCGCCGACGATCGCGATCCGGTCGACTATCCTCATCCCCGGCCAGTCCTTGAGGGCCTCCCAGTACCCGTGTGCCCTCCAGCCGTGAAAATCAACGATCTGGAAGAGTATCCGGAGCGTCGGATGGTCTTTTCGTGCCTTCTCAAGCGCCGGGATCAGCGTCCCGGTATAGTCGGTCTCCGTCATCTCACCGTCGAACCGGAACCCGACGATGCCTCCCGCACCCGTCTCCATCCGTTCAAGCATGGCGCTCCCTCTCCGGGCTGCATCAGAAAAAGGTTCCGGTTCTCACCCGGCCTGCCCCTCCCCCGGGGTCACCATCCTGCCTGTGATCTCCTCTTTCGAGTACCGGGAGAGGTAGCGGTTCCCGGCAAGCGCGACGACGATCGACCCGATGAGGACGAAGATCATATCGAGCATGGTATCATCGAGGCCGTGCTGGAGGTTTGTCCCTAGGATTGTATCGAAGGTCCACTCGTAGATCTCCCAGAACCCCTCCATCGCCATCGCGGCTATGATGATGAACCCGACGATCATCCACCTCGAGAGGTTGAGCCGGCTGAACCGGTCGAGGAGGAGGACAATGACGAAGGCAAGCACCGAGACGGTTATACCGGAGACGAGGTGGGCGATCTTGTCGTAGTAGGGGTAGTAGATATCGTAGAACCCCCGGATCTCGCCGGCGATATGGAAGTAGAGTGAGAGGGCGATAAGAAGGTTGACCTCCCAGGGGAGCGTGAGGCTCAACCGGCGGGTGAGGACGGTCGGGACGAGTGTCAGGCCGAGCGCGACAACACCGGTAAAGACCTGCGAGTATTCACCGAGCGAGAGCGCAAGGAGGACGTTTCCGGCGATGAGGAACTGGAAAAGGTAGGCGAGGTAGAGGCCGAGGGGTCTCTTCATAAAGGAGTATTGGGCAGCGGTCCGTAAACACCTTCTGCTCTATTATCACTCCCTGACCCGGATCTCGATCTCCGAGAGTTTTTCGTAGATCCGGCGCCTCTCCATCTTGCGTCGGTAGTCGTAGAGGAAATACTCGTAGGTTCCCAGACGGTCACCCAGATCAGGATGGTGGTAAGGCCGGTGAGCATGGTCAAGGGGGCGTCAGTGAGGTACATGGCAGCGAAGCCGGCAATCACCAGGGCGACCGGCACGGTGAATAGGGCAACGGTGATGCTGGTCCATCCTTCCCGGCGAGAGACCCGCATATCGTTGTCGGGATCGGCCAGCCGGAATGAGAAGTGCCGCCGGATCGCCTCAGGAAGGAGTTTGGCCTCCCCCGGGGAGAGCGACCCCCGCGGAAGGCCTATGGTGATGGCGGCGATCTTTTTGACGTTGTACCCGTTGAGGTAACTTACGATGTACTCTTCGGCGAACTCAGTGATCTCCCGCGTGGGGAGGGGAGACGGGTCATCCGGGTCGAGAAGTTGATCCAGCGATTTGAATCGGAATTCGATCTCGAGTGCCCCGTCCTGTTCGGTCTCTGTGACCCTGACTTCCCGCATTTTCTGTGTTTTCCTCCGGATTTGTATTACGGTGCGATGAAGATCTGTCCCGGGATATCTGGCGCCATCAGTAAAAAAGTGTGGGGTGTTGACGCTCACGCGGCAGGTGGCGGAACTTCCATTTTTGCCGGTGTGCCGGCGCCGAAAGCTTCGCGGAGGTTCGCCTCCTCCTTCTCCGAGAGTGACGTCCGGATGACGTGTCCGCCGTACTCCTTGATGGCGTCGACCACCTTGTCCGGCGTCATCTTCTTGACGAGCAGAAAGACCGCGGAGTTGCCCGGCCTGACGCTCTCGGCGACTTCTTTGATGAATTTATCGTCGATGCCGTAGTCGGAGAACCGCCCGGCGAGCGCCCCGGCGATCGCGCCGATGGCAAGCCCGAAGATCGGGGCAAAGAAGATCAGACCGATGAGAAGCCCCCAGAATGCCCCCGAGAGTGCTCCCATACCGGCAAGGTTCGTAGCCTGCTTGATCTCGGTCTTGCCGTCCCGGTGGTGGACGACGACCACCAGGTCCTCCAGTTCGATGATGTGCTCCTTTGAGAGATCGGCAAGCCGGTCTCTGACACGGAACGCGGTATCCTCGCCCTCGTAGGCGATGGCTATCAGGTCACTCATACCATTCTCCCCTGCATGAGGCGCATCCGGGATACGATGGAGTGTATATAAGACCTGCGGTACCCGGCCCTTACTCCCCTTTCCCGGCGCTCATCAACTCCCCGATCCACCGTGTCTCCTCCCAGCTGTCGAGGAAGAGTTTCACCGCGATCGTCAGGGGTATGGCGAGGAAGACCCCGACTGTTCCGAGGATGAGCCCCCAGAAGACGACGGAGAAGAGGACGACGAACGGCGAGAGGTTGAGTTCCTGTCCGGCCATCCGGGGGAGGACGAGATTCTCGGCGGCGGCGTCGATGAGGGCGATGGCGATGATGACGGCGAGAGCTCCAACCGGCCCGAACTCGATAAAGGCGAGGAGGGTCGGAGGGATTGCGGCTACGACGAGACCGATGTAGGGGACATAACTCAGAACGAAGGCGATGAATCCCCAGAGGATCGCGAAGTCGATCCCGAGGAGGGCGAGGAAGATCCCGGTCCCTGCTCCGGTGATCAGGTTCACTTTCGTCCTGACCACCACGTAGTCGATGAGGAGCCTGCCCGACTGCGAGAGGTGCTGGTAGAGGGCACTCTCCGCCCCGAGATGCCGCTTGAGGGTGGCCGAGAGTCGGGGGGCTTCAATGAGCAGGAACCCGATCCCGACAAAGACCAGGAAGGCGTCGACGGCGAGACCCCCGATCTGCTGGGCAATCCCGGCAATCTGCTGAATGACGAACCCCTGGTCGATGTAATCCCATACCGTGAAGTTGCCAAGATCGATGCCGTAG
>NZ_LFRO01000012.1:0-13384 GCF_001512385.1 Methanoculleus sp. DTU007
TCCGATTTCTAAAATATTCATTGATATTTTCGCTGTTTTCCGAATCAATTCATCAGGAACCGCGAGCACTATACCGCAAAGGTGAGCCACCTGACCTTCTCACCCCTCCCTCCCCCGGGTGGCGGAGCGATCCAGCCCCCGCACCCTCTCCCGCCAGCCGTTATACCACTCGATCATCCCCTGGGGCTCAAGCGCCCTATAAGCGCCCGGGGGCAGGTAGGCCCAGAGGAGGGCCCAGTACTTCAGCTTCCAGAGCCGGCGCGTCCGACACCCCTTCAGGTTTGCCCGGGCGAGATCGGGTCTCCCCGCCTCCAGGTTCCGGAACGCTGTCTGGATCGATCGCGACGCAACGTACTCAAGCAGGTCCTCCCGCAGCGCCGGCGGCACCTCCCCGCCCTCTATCGCCCTCTTCGCCGTGGCCACAAAGACATGCTCCTCGATCGGCTCCCTCCTGCTGCAGGCCCGGTTTAAAGCCTCCTTGTGGTAGACCGCCGTGATCTTTCGGCTGAGGGCGACCGGGTAACGGAGGGCGATCCTGCCCCAGAGATCGACGTCCTCCCCGTACCACGCGGCGGTATTGAACCCCCCTAACTCCACGAGAACCTGCCGGGGGACGGCAACCGCCGATGTCATCACCGGCGGGTCCCCCCGGATCGCGGCCAGGAAGTAGTTCCGGATCAGTCCATCCCGGGGCGCCGGCGGGATCTCCGGGGAGAGCGACGCGACCCGGGTCTTCGATCCCTCCCTGATAGTGTAGCCCGTCGCGTACAGACCGGCGCAGGGATACCTCTCCCGGAGTCCCAGGATGACCTCAAGGTGCCGGGGCATCCACTCGTCGTCGGCGTCGAGGAACGCGACGAGATCGGATGACGCGGCCTCGATCCCGGCGTTTCGGGCGGCGGAGGCCCCCCGCCTTCCAGCGTGGATCATCCGTATCCGGGGGTCCCGAAACCCCCGGACAACCTCCGGGCCCTCGTCGGTCGAGCCCCCCTCGACGACGATGACCTCAACGTCCTCGACGGTCTGGGCGAGGACCGACCGGAGGGTTCCCCCGATGTGCGGACCCTTATTGAAGAGGGGGATGACGACGGAGACCGCGGGCATCTCCTCACACCTCCCCTATCCGGTGCCGAAGGAGCCGCCCGGCCTCGAGCGCCGCGGCCCTGATCCCGGGGAGCCTCTTTTGGAGCTCGTGCTCCACATCTTCCCGTCTCTCAAGAAGGGCCGAGATCTTCTCTACCGGGGCGCTCGTATCGTGCTCCTCGAACGTATGGACATACGACTCATGCCCGAAGATATCCCGGTTGATCCCCCGGGCCTTGATGCTGTAGGCAAAGCTCAAGGTAGGGACGCCCGAGGAGAGGGCCGCGATCGTTGCGTGGGTCCGTGCCCCGGCAAAGACTGCCATCCTGCCGATGATCCACTTCGTCTCTGCGGCGTTGTAGATCGGGGAGATCAGGGTGATATCCTTCTTCCTATCCTCGATCAGCGAGAGCACCCGCTGCATGAATGCATGGTCGTCGGTGTGGGGAATCGGAATTGTGACGTGCGGGATGAGGTAGATGGGGAGATCCGTCCTCTCCGCCACCTCGGCGATGATCCCGGCCGCCATCTTCGCCCATGCCTCGATATCTCCGCCTGTTGTGTACCTTGCCATAAGGGGACTGAGGTTTATCCCGATCGCCTCCCCGTCGATCCCGGGGTCGTTTCGGGGTTTTACGGGGTCCATCAGAAACGCCGGGTCTGCGACTGGATGGACGTTCTCGACAACTCCGATCCGGTTGAGGTACTCGACCGTCATCGACTCCCGGGCGAAGATCCCGGTGACTTCTCGAAGATGGCTGCTCATGTAGCGTTCATACTCGGGGATCGCACTGAACGGGCCGACCGAGGCACCCCAGATGATGATCGGTTTGTTCTTTCGGAGCACGACGTCGTCGAGGTCCGTATACCGCGTCGGGATCCCGTAATCGAGCGAGTAGTTGTCCCCGCCGACGGAGAGGACTGCGTCTGCATCGCCTAGGTAGGGGAGCATCTGCCGGTAGAGCCGGTACTTCAGGGCGTCGGGGCGAAAGATGCGGTCGCAGGCGTAGCCCCAGCAGGAGGGCCGCCAGATATTCTTGATAAACTCCGCCTTCGTCATCCGCCGGTAGGCGTGCAGGTGCGTGATCGCCCCGTCGGTCTCCTGGAGCGACTGCCTGCGGAAGAGTTCCCCATCCGGAAAGAAACTGAAGCAGACGAAACGGGGGTTGTTGAAGTGCTCCCGGAGGATCTTCGTCGTCCCCCGCACGATCGCCTCGCACCCCCGGTTCTCGTAGGGCCCGTTCCCGGCCAGGATGAAGAGGGGCCGCCCGTCGTCATCCACGCCGACCACCCCGGAGGGATTGTAGAGCACGGACCGGAACCCTGATCGCCCGCAAAGCCGCAAGCCGCGCAAGGTCCGGGCCCATTGCGGCCCGGAAGTCCGCCCAGCATCCCTCGAATTCGCGGCTGAACTCCTGCATCCGGTCTTTTGCGGCGATCTCCTGCCGGAGGATGGGGTTTTTCGGGCGTGCCGGTACAACCCGTTTTTCTGGCGCCCGCTCCCCGTTGAGGTGGAGCCGGTACGCCAGGTGCTCCCGCTTGACCGCGACGACCCCGGCCTGGCTCTGGATCAGGCGCTCGACCGGGATGGGTGCGAGAGCGATCCCCTCTTTGAGCGCCTCCCGGACCAGCGGTGATCGCACCAGCACAAGGCTCGTCCCCCGGCTGTCCTCTACGTACTCCGGGAGCCAGGCATCCATGCAGGTTGCATCCGCGCACTCGGCAAAGACGTCGTCGCAGTAGTTGCAGGCCTTGGGCGTGAACCACCGGTTCCCCCAGGCCTCGCCAATCCCCTCTCTCCAGAAGATCTTATGCTCTTCACCGTCTCTGGTCGCAAAAGAGAAGTAGAAGTTGCTCGCCGGCTGGTCCGGGCTCTTTCCCCGGTAGCGGACCCCCACCACCTCCCCCCGCACCCCGGCGAGAGCGGCGGCGTACTCCGTAAACCGCCTGCTCTTTAACTGCCCGCAGACGAGGCCGAGCGTGACGGCGACCCGCTCCCGGAGTTTCTTGTTCTGCTGCTGGGCTAGCCTTATCGCCTTGATAAAGCACGGGAGACCGGTGACGGCATACCGCCCCGGGACCGCGAGGACCTCCCGGATGACCCCCGAGAGCTCCACCGGGTAGTAGGCCGATCCGGCCCCGGTGCGGACCTCTTCGGGGCTCTCAAAGATCCGGAAAGCAAAGATCCTCTCCGGATCTCCGGTGGGGGCGACGCAGATGACGCGGTCGACGATCCCCTCTGAAAGCAGTCTCTCGAGGATCCAGGTCGCAACACCGCCCGAGGCGCTCCTTTGCCGGTGCTCCTCCGAGTAGCCGACGTACGAGGCGAGGTAGTAGCCGGTCTCGGGACGGTGCCGGATCCCCGGGATCGCCCCGTACAGCCGCTCCCCGAGCGTATCCTCGTTCTCCCCGGACCCCGCGAACGGACAGACCTTTGCGCAGAGGCCGCACCCTGTGGTACAGGGGTCCGCCTCCGCGGGGCTGTACTCGCCGTAGCGGTTCCACGCCATGGAGAGGGCCCTCTCCGGGCAGAGGGCGGCGCAGAGACCGCAGCCGATACAGAGGTTTTTGCCGGTCGTGACGGGAGATCCCATGGATGCGCCCATTATGCGGGCCAGGGGTATTATGCCTTCTGCTCCCCGGAGCCTCTAACCCTATATACGCGGAGGTGGTATCAGGTGCGTGTGTCTCCGGAGTTCGCCCACCCCCCGGATTTCAAGAGAGAGTTCTCGCGAAACCTCACATCGAACTTCGCGCTCTTTGCGGTGAACCTCCTCGTGGGGCTGCTCGTCGTACCGTTCTACATCGATACCCTGGGGTTAGCGGCATACGGGGTCATCCCCCTCGCAACATCCTTTACCAGCTACGTGATGCTGATCCTCGACTCCCTGAACGTGGCGATATCAAGGTATCTCACCATCAATATCCAGCGATCAGATCTCTCCGGCGCCACTCGGACGTTCAACACCGCGCTCGTCACGGTCGGGGCATTCGCCCTCCTCTTTGCCCCGGTCGCCGTCGGGATCGCGACCCTCACACCGGACTTCTTCCGGATCACGGATATCGAGCGGACCAGCGTATTCTTCCTCTTTGCGCTGGTCTTCCTCGGGGCCCTCATCACGGCGCTCCGAAGCCCCTTCTCCGCCGTGATGTATGCACACAACAAGATCCACTACAACAACTACATCTCCATCACCTACACGCTTGCGGCGATCGGGATCATCGTGGCGCTCTTTGCCATCGAGACCCCCTCCCTCTCCTATGTCGGGCTCGCCTATCTCATCGCCGCCCTCCTCTCGCTCATCCTCACCATCATCCTCTCGCGGGCCGTCTACAACCGGATCCCCATATCCGCCTCGCACTTCTCGAAAGATGAGTTCTTTCGGATCACCGATCTCGCCCGGTGGATCCTCATTGACCAGATCGGAACCCTCCTTCTCCTCCAGCTCTCCCTCATCATCGTCAACCGCGCTTTCGGGACCGCGGCGGGCGGGGAGTACGCCATGGTGATGATCCTCTTCAACCTTCTCTGGTCGATCACGGGCCTGATCACCTCGGTCTTAAGCCCGGTCTACTACACCTACTACGCCCGGCGCTCGTTTGCCACAATCCACGACCTCTCGGTCGTCTCGGTCAAGTGCGTCGGTCTAGCGATGGCTCTTCCCATCGGGCTCATGTCGCTCTTCTCCCCCCAGATCCTCACCATCTGGGTGGGCGAAGAGTTCGCGCACCTCTCGCTCTTGATCTGGACGCTGCTTCTCCCATTGACAGCGATCGTCGCCGTCCGGCCGCTCATCATCAGTTATGCGGCCTACAACCGGGTCCGGGTCCCCGCACTCGTCACGATCGCCGCCGGGCTCCTCAACCTCGTCCTCGCCCTCGTTCTGCCGCGGATCTATGGCCTCGGCATGTACGGTGTGGCGATCGCCTTCATCCTCGCGCTCTGGCTGCGCAACGCCGTCTTCGTTCCCTGGTATGCGGCAAAGGTCCAGGGGGTCCCGGCGGCTGCGTTTTATATGCCGACTATCCCTGGGTTCCTCGGATACGCGGCGCTGGTCGCCGCTGGGTATCCCCTCATATCCATCCTCTCGGTCCCGGCCTCGATCGCCGATATCGCGCTCGTCTCCGCCGCGATATCGATCGTCTACCTCGCGGTAGTCGCCCGGGTCGTCCTCACCGGGCCGGAACGCGACCTCATTCGCTCGGTCCTCCCGTCCCCCATCTCACGGAGGGTCCCGTCCTGGCTCCTCTGACGGGGCGATGGGTGAGGCTTAATTACTCCCGCGATATACCAACCGACCGCTCCATGCGATCGTTTGAGGAGGGAAGGGTCAGCGTCCTTACCCCCTGCTACAACGGCGAAGCGTACCTCGACCGGTACTTCACCTCGCTCTCCCGGCAGACCTACGACGACCTGGAGATCATCGTCGTCAACGACGGCAGCACCGACGATACCGAGGCGGTCTGCCTCTCCTGGAAGGATGAACTCGAGGCGCGGGGGTATGCGTTCCGCTACATCCCGCTCGCGGCCAACCGGGGTGCGGCGGGGGCGATCAATGCGGGGCTCCCGTATGTCACCGGGGAGTACCTCATCTGGCCGGACTGCGACGATGCCCTGATGCCGACCTCCGTAGCAAAGCGGGTCGAGTTCCTGGAGAGCCACCCTGATTACGCGATGGTCCGCTCCGATTACGCGGCGGTCCGCGAGGAGAACCCCGGTGTGGTCGTACGCTATGGGTCTGAGGGGGCTGTTGTTCATAACGAGGATATCTTTGAGGACCTCCTCTTTGAGCGGACCTACTGCACGTCGGGGTGCTACATGGTCCGCTCTGCGGTCCTCTTTGAGCGGATCCCCGCATGCGGGATCTACTGGCAGAACCGGGCCGGGCAGAACTGGCAGCTGCTGATTCCTTGCGCCTACAGGAACAAAACAGGGTACATCGATGAACCGCTCTACATCTACTACATCCGCCCCGAGAGCCACTCGCACCGGATCGAGGGGGAGGAGTACTCCGGCCTGAGAGAGAGGACGTTCCTCCACCAGGAGCTCCAGCGCGAGGTCATCTCCGCCTTCTACCTTCTTGCCGAGGACGAGAAGGCCTGGTACCTCGCCCGGATCGATCGCAGGTACAGTATGAAGAGGCTCAAGTTCGCGCTCCGGTATAACCGGTTTGAGGATGCGACCGCGGAACTTCGGGCACTCAGGCGCCTGGGCGCCGACCCCGGCGCCGTATGGAGGGTGCTCTACCGGCTATGCCGCTTCGGTGCATCTGGAGCGGTCCTTCGGGGCCACTCGCTCCTCTATAGCCTCGCGGACCGTCTCCGCCAGCGGTCCCGGGGAGGAATCCTTTGCCCTGACGACCGGTAGCCCCACCCCAACGCTGATGCCTCCGGGGAATGCACGGTATAAGGTGGAGAGCACCGTCGTCATCATCGGAGGAGGGCCCGCCGGGCTCTTCTGCGGCCTGCAGGCGGCAGGAGTGGGCCGGAAGGTGATTGTTTTAGAAAAAAAGCCGCGACCAGGACGAAAACTCCTGATCACGGGCTCGGGCCAGTGCAACATCACCCACGACGGCGAGATCGCCGACTTCCTCTCCCGTTACGGTGACAACGGGAGGTTCCTCCGGCCCGCGCTGATGAACTTCACGAACCGCGATCTCATCAACTTCTTTGCCGGGCAGGGGCTCGGGATGGAGACCGAGCCCGGAGGAAAGGTCTTCCCGGAGACCCGGAGGGCTGCCGACGTCCTCTCGGTCCTCCTTGCCGGGTGCGCCTCCCGGGGTGTCGAGATCCGGTCCGGCGAACCCGTTCTCTCCGTCGAGCGCGAGGCCGACGTGTTCACCGTCACGACAGCGGCGGGCTCCATCCGGGCAGACATCCTGGTCATCGCGACCGGCGGGGCCTCCTACCCCGCGACCGGCTCGACCGGGGACGGCTACACCTTCGCCTGCTCCCTCGGCCAGCCGACAACGGAGATCGCCCCGGCGCTCGCCCCGGTCTACCCCGAAAACCACCCGTTCGCCGATCTCGCCGGGATATCGTTTGAGAACCTCACGTTCACGGTCTACCGCGACGGCAGGCGGGTCTCCCAGAGGGTCGGCGACCTCCTCTTTACCCATACCGGGCTCTCGGGCCCGGGGGTGCTCGATCTCTCGCGCTCCATCCGGCCCGGAGACGTCGTCCGGGTGACCTTCCTCCCGAACTCGACCGCAGAGGCGGCACGGGAGCGGGTCGTCGCGGCGCTCGCCGCCGGCGGGGCCCGGCAGGTCAAGACCGTTCTATCCGCCCTCCCCCTTCCCGAGCGGTTCGTCAGGCGGCTCCTCGACCTTGCCGGGATCCCGCCGCCGGAGACCTGCGCCCACCTCAAAAAGGATCTCCGAAAGACCGTCGCCGCCTCGATAGCGGAGTTCCCGTTCACCGTCGCCCGGCTCGGGGGATTTAACGAGGCGATGGCGACACGCGGGGGCGTTGCGCTCACCGGGGTCAACCCAAAGACCATGGAGTCAAAGACGATAAAGAACCTCTTCTTCATCGGTGAAGTCCTCGATATCGACGGCGATACCGGGGGCTACAACCTCCAGGCGGCTTTCTCCACCGCGGCCCTCGCGGCCCGGCATATCGCGACCAGGTAATCTCGCGTTGTGCGCTCCATCCCCCCACTTCCTGATGAGGTCGGTTTGAATATTATATCCAGCCTCTACATTTTTTGATTCAAATAGAAATTCTATTATATTGCACACATCATTCAAATTTATTGAGATAATAACGTGGTTTGGAGCACGATTTGCACGATCCTTCTCCTCTCCGTCATCGCATCCGAGGGAGACCTCATCTACGATGGCGGATGGTCCGGCGACGCCGGCGCGACCGACTTTGAGGCTCCGGTCGACCGGATCGCCGCGTTTGCACAACCCCCCGAGACCCCCTCCGATGAGGACTTCGTCGATCGGGTGAACAGGATGACGGTCTCAAGCGTCGACGGCGCCCCCCGCTTCTTCCCGGTCGGGCTCGACGCCACCCTGGCCTACGGGGTGGGCGACTGCACCGACCTTGCGCTCCTCCGGACCGAGATCCTCCGTCGAAACGGCATCGCCGCCCGTCCGGTCCACGGGATCATGATCTGGGATACGAAGACGTTTCGGACCAACGCCCTCCACGTCACGATCTTCGGCAAGGGCATCGCCGTCCACGACTGGGTCGAGCTCGAGGACGGCCGGACGATGGGGGCCTACGAGGGTGTTCCCGGGATCCGATGCATCAAGACCGGAAACGGGGTCTGCCTCCAGCCGGTCTTTAAGGTGATGGGCTACCTCTGATCGGGGCTGCGGGAAGGTTCAATATCGGGTGCGTCAAACGACCAGTATGAGCTTGCTTGCGGGGCTTCTTGTCCTGATCCTGGTGATCGTCGTCGCGTACCTCCTCTACAAGGTCGTCAAGAGCGTCTCCACCCTCATCATCAACGCCGTCGTGGGGGTGATCCTGCTCTGGCTCATCAACCTCCTCAATCTGATGAGCCTCTTCGGCAGGCCGGATGTCCCGATCAACATCCTCACCGTTCTGATCTGCGCCATCGGCGGATTATTCGGGGTCGTCCTGACTGTGGTGCTCCACCTCCTCGGGATACCGCTGACGATCTAGGCCCATTGTGCGATTGTCCGGGTGAGATCCTCGACCGCCGGGCTGAATCGCATCCCCTATTCTTTCGGGAACCCGTCGGGCAACCGTTATGGCACTTCATCCCCACGAGCGCTGAGAGGAACGTTCATATCCCCGGCAAAAAAACCTCTGGTCATGCATGAGTACGGCCCCGGCATCGTCGGCGAGGTCCGGTTCGCCCGCCTGGAGGGGGGTTACTATGTCCAGCTCTACGACCGGGAAGGCAACCCCGTCGGAAAGACCGGGCTCTGGAGGACCGAGGCGAAGGCCCGCGAGGCGGCCCGGAAACTCGCGGAGAAACTGGCCAGGAAGTGACTCACCGTTCCCGGGGGTGCCTTTCTGCGTAGCGGACGAACCCGGCGATGCACCGGTTGTACGGCGTCGCGATCCCGTGGCGCTCCCCGAGCCGGGCGATATACCCGTTGAGGAGATCGATCTCCGTCCGGCGGCCCCGCTCAAGGTCGTAGTACATCGAGGGGTAGACCGCGGCGAAGTCCGGCACCTGCACGGAGAAGAGGTACTCGAGGTAGTCGTCGGCGGTCGCCCAGGGGAGCCTGACCCCCTCTGCCGCGGCGACGGCGTAGGTCTCGCGGACGAGCCCGATCACGGTCTTCCGGATATCCGCATCGGCCGCCACCCCGACCGGGGCGTGAAGGAGGGCAGAGATCGGGTTTACGGCGATGTTTAAGAGGGCTTTCGCCCACTTGCCCGAGCGGATCTCGGGATCGGGCTCGACCGTGATCCCGGCGGTTCGGACGATCCCGATCAGGCGGTCGAGGGCGGCGCCGTCGCCGGACCAGATCCCAAAGCGCATCGGGGCGCTCTCGCTTAAGACCCGGACGTGTCCGGGGGCGACGACCGAGAAGTTCGTCGTCACGGTCCCGCCGATGACGGTCCCGGTGTACTCCGCGATGATCTCCTCGTTTCCTATCCCGTTCTGGAGGCTTGCCACCGGCAGGCCCCGGATCACGCGAGCGTACTCCTCGCAGATCGACCGGGTATCGGTGCCCTTTGCAGTGACGATGACGAGATCGACCTCGGTCGTGATCTCATCCGGTCCCGTGACGGGGATGATCCCCTCGACGGCCCCGTTCCCCCAGATCCCCTCCATCAGAAGACCCCGGTCCCGGATCGCATTGGCATGCACCGGCCGGCAGGCCGCATAGACCGTCGCGACGCGGGCAAGCCTCCCGGCGAGCGCAAGGCCGACCGCCCCCGCGCCGAGGACCAGGATGGTCGGGCGTTGTAACGATTCCATCTGCTCGTTGTCCATATTGGGTGTTTGGACTGATAATGGTGCGGCAGATGACAACTTGCGAACGCTTTTTGTCCCGGGAACCGAGATCCCCTACCGGATGAAGTACGTCACGAAGGCCGACGGCAGCCGGCAGCCCTTCGACCGGAAGAGAGTGCGGCGGACGCTTGAGAACTTCGGACTCGATCCGGAGGACGCCGACCGGATCGCCGATGATATCGAGGAGGCGGTCCCGGACGGCATCCGGACCGCGGCGGTCCTTCGGATGATCCGGACCCGTGCCCGGGCCGTCCGCCCCGCCGTCGCGCATCGGACAAACCTCCGGAGAGCCCTCGCCCTTCTCCGCCCAAAACCTGATTTTGAGGAGTTTGTGCGGATCCTCCTCCGGGAGCACGGCTACCGGGTCAAGGCCGGGTGCGTCCTTGCCGGGCGGTGCGGGGAGCACGAGGTGGATGCCATCGCGCAGAAAGACGGCACCACCCTCTTTGTCGAGGTAAAACACCACGTGAGTTACCACCGGATGACCGGGCTTGACGAAGGACGGATCGCCCGGGCGATCGTCGAGGACCTCCAGGAGGGGTTCCGCTCCGGGCGGTGCATCGTCTCGATCGACGGCGCCCTGATCGTCTGCAACACCAAGCTCTCCGAGCACGCAAAACGCTACGCGACCTGCCGGGGGATCGAGCATATCGGGTGGGACTACCCGGTGGAGAGGAACCTCCGGACGATGATCGAGGAGACGCAGTCCTACCCGGTGACGATCGTCTCCGGGGTGACCCGGTCAGTCACCGCGAAGCTCGCCGCCGCCGGGATCCTCACGGCCAAAGCGGTCGCCTACGGCGATGCGGCGACGATTGCCCACGATAGCGGGATCCCGCTCCAGGAGGTCCTCCTGATCGCCGAAAGGGCGAGAAAGATCCTTGAGCCGGAACTACGCCGCCCGCCCGGCTAGCCAGATCACCAGAAGGCTTGCCACAGAGAGGCAGAAGTAGATGGAAAAGAGCGCCTGCAGACTTGTGAGGAGCAGAGGGACGGTCTCTTCGGTGATCGCCATCCCGCCAAAGTTGAGGGCGAAGGCGACGATGGCGACTGCCATGCTCGCGGTCATCCCAAGAAGGCGCATCGTCTCGACGAGCCCCGACGCCACCCCGTACATCGCCCGTTCGGCCGCCCCGATGACGAGTGTGTAGACCGGGGGCTGGAAGAACGCGATCCCCACTACAATGAGCACCAGTGCCAGGACCGGGACGGCTACGGGCGTTGCCGGACCGATGAAGGAGAGGGCGGCAAAGCCGGCAATCGTCATAGCAGCACCGGCCATCGCGACCAGGTGCGGACTTATCCGATCCGAGAGCCGGCCGGTATACCCGACCAGGGATGCCGTGACCAGGCTTGTGACGAGGAAGATGCTCCCGGCCAGCCGGGCATCGAACTCCCGGACGTACTGGAAGTACAGGCTGAAGAGGTAGACGTATGCGGATCCCGCCGTGCTATAGACCAGGACGGCGGCGTTTGCAAGAGCGAGCGGCCGGTTGCGAAGGAGGGTGCGGATATCAAGGAGCGGTTCGGCTGTCTTGGTCTCGTGGACGATGAAGGTGCCGAGCGATGCGAGGCCGGCGGCAAGAGCCGCGGCGCCCTGCACCGCTGGCAGGAGGGAGAGCCCGACCATGAGAAGGAGGATCGTCGTCGTGGAAAGAGCGATGCCGAAGAGATCCGGGCGCGTCCCGCGTGATAGAGCGCACTCGCCCCTCAGGTGGCGCCGGATGATCCCGGCGGAGAGCAGGGCGACGGGCGGCGGCACGAGAAAGAGCGCCCGCCAGGTGCTGTAGTAGGCAAGGAGACCGCCCGCAAGGAACCCCAGCGCGAACCCGCCGAAGCTCGCGGCGATGTTGATCCCGAGAGCCGCCCCCCGCTCGTCTTCCGGGAGGATAAGCCCAAGCAGGGCAAACGACGTTGCAAAGACCATCGCAGCCCCGACTCCGGCAAGAAATCTGGCGCCGATGAGGATGGGTGCCGTTGGAGCGAGGGCGGCGGCGAGGGCGGCGATGAAGTATACGGCAAGGCCTAGGGAGAAGATCCGTTTCCCCCCGTAGATATCGGCGATCCTCCCGAACGGGATGAGAAACATTGCTGCGGCAAGGAAGAAGGCGGTCGGGATCCAGCCCAGGATCACCGGGTCTGCCGCAAACTCCTCCCCGACGGCCGGGATTGCCACGAAGAGCCCGGCGACCATGAACGGTGCAAGCGAGGACCCGAGCGCGACTGCGAAGGTGGTATACCGCCGCTCAACGGGAGACAGCATCCCCGGAGAATAGGCGGAAGGGGTAATTAACCTGCGGGAGCGGACCCGCCGATAGCCCGGAGCTGCTCTTCTGTCGGGTTGATGAGGACGATCTCGGGCTGGCAGTTGAACCGGAGGTCCACTCCGGCAAGGTTTGAGCTGCAGATCCCGCGGGAGATATACGTCGGTGTCCTCCCGTCGGCGTCAAACATTCCGGCAAGCTCGACGACGCCGAGGTCGTTTAACTGCGCAATGACCGGGAAGAGGAACTGGCCGCCGTGAGTGTGCCCGGCGAGGATGAGGTCGGCGTCCCAGTCGGCCCGGCAGGAGGGCTCGTGGATGAGGTAGAGGGTGAAGGCGTCCGTCTCCGGCACCTCCGGCGGGTCAGCCATCCCGGCCCAGCCGTCGTCGACCCCGACGATGACGATCTCCTCATCCCCGACCGGGACTAGGACGAACTCGTTCCTGAGAACGTGGACCCCGTTCTCCTCAAGAGCTGCGGCGAGTCCGTCGGCAAACGCGGTATCGGCGGAGCCGTCGCTCAAGCCCGAGACGTCGTAGCCGGCGGTGGTGACGTTCGCCGATGTAGAGACGGCAAGCATCCTTTCGACGCCCCCTGTGCCGTCGATCCCCACCCGGTAGTCATGGTTCCCGAGGACCGCGTACGCCGGTGCATCAAGCGACCGCCAGACCTCCTGGGCGGCGAAGTCCTCTTCCTCGCCGGTGACGAAGTCCCCGCCGATCAGGACGAGCGAGGGGTTCAAGCGGTTGATCTCGGCGATGACGCTGCGGACGTGGTCGATGTTCGATGGCTGGACATGGGGGTCGGTGATATAGACGACACCCTCGGGCGCTCCGTCGATCGTGAGGACGGTCACATCGACCGCCCGTGCCTCCCAGGCCATGTAGCCGGTCATGGACGGGAGAAGAATGAGCAGGAAGAGTGCCAGGTGTCGTGTGCTGGGGGCCTTCAAGGTCACTGCCTTTTATTCAACCTCATGAATAATATAGGATTCGGCGGCCGGGGTCGGGCCGGATCACCGGCTCCGGGCCAGTTCGGCCGGTTCGGGCGAGATATCGGCCGGCTCGAGTTTGGAGGACGGGTCGGC
>NZ_LFRO01000084.1:0-35687 GCF_001512385.1 Methanoculleus sp. DTU007
AGCACCGTCAAGAAACTCCAGGAGGCCGCCGCATGAAGTATCGTATGGAGATCGCGGTCGCCGCAATCATCATCATCTTTGCCGCGGTCTTTCTCGTTCAGGACGCCGCGATCCGGGCCTCCGGAGAGGAGGCCTGGGGCGGGGCAGACGGCGAGGCCGCCGCCCTCATCGAGGCTTCAGGCTACGAGCCCTGGACGGAGTCCTTCTGGGTGCCCCCGAGCGGTGAGATAGAGTCGCTCCTCTTTGCCCTCCAGGCCGCCATCGGTGCCGTGATCATCGGCTACATATTCGGCTACTGGCATGGCAGCAGGAAAACCGCCTGATTTTTTGACGGACCGGTCAACTCGGTAAGGGGACGGGACTACCGTGCACAATATCCTCGATGACTATGCTCAGACAAACGGTCTGCGGCAGATAAACCCGGGGCTTAAACTCTTCATCGGAATTGCGAGCATCCTCCTCTGCGTCTCGTCCCCAGGACCCGTCGCCCCTCTCTTCGTCTCAGCCTCGATGAGCGCTGCGATCCTAGTCCTGGCAAAGATTCCGGTCCGGTTCTACACCCGGCTCCTCCTCATCCCGGTCTCGTTTGCGGCAATGAGCATCGCCGTGATCCTCTTCATCACCCCAGGAGGAGACGTCCTCCTCGAGGTCCCCGGTCTTCCCCTCACGATCACGGCCGGGGGGGCAAACCTCGCCGCCCTCCTCCTCGCCCGGGTCTTCGGGGGGATGTGCTCGCTCTTCTTCATCGCGCTCACGACCCCGATGGCCGAGATTCTCGAGATCCTCCAGCGACTCCGGGTGCCCGCCGTCTTTGTCGATCTTACCATGCTCACCTACCGGTTCATCTTCATCCTCATCGAAGAGGCGGGCCAGATCTATCGTGCGCAGGTGATGCGCCTCGGTTACGGCCGGTTCCGGGAATCGATCCAGTCGTTTGGGATGCTTGCCGGAGCCCTCTTCCTCCGCACCTGGGAGAGCGGCGAAGCCCTGATCCTCGCGATGGACGCACGCTGCTACGACGGCAGGCTCACCCTCCCCGGTGAACCCCGATCCATCTCCGCCACAGCGGTTGCGGCCGCCCTCCTCTATCTCCTGGCCGCCCTCGGAATCCTGCTCTCTACCGGAGGTCTGACACTCATATGACGACACCACTGCTTGAGACCAAGAACGTCACCTACGCCTACCCAAACGGTCCTGCCGCCCTCGCCGGGGTGAGCATCAAGATCGCCGCCGGCTCGAAGACCGCCCTCGTCGGGCCGAACGGCGCCGGGAAATCGACGCTCCTCCTGATGCTCAACGGCATGATCCGACCCGATTCGGGAGAGGTCCGCTTTGGCGGCCGACCGATTGCATACGATAACCAAAGTCTCCGGGAACTGCGCCGCCGGGTCGGATTCGTCTTCCAGAACCCCGACGTCCAGATAATCGCCCCGACCGTTGAGGCGGACGTGGCCTTCGGGCCGGTGAACCTCGGTCTTTCCCCCGACGCCGTCCGGCGGGCGGTCCGGGACGCCCTCGGCTATGTCGGGCTCCAGGGTTACGAGAAGCGGCCTCCCCACCACATCTCCGACGGGGAGAAGAAGCGCGTCGCCATCGCCGGTATCCTCGCGATGGAGCCGGCGGTCCTCGTCTTCGACGAACCGACGAACACCCTCGACCCCGCGAGCTCTGAGGAGGTGATGGAGCTCCTCGACGAACTCGCCTCCAGCGGCCGGACGGTGCTCGTATCGACGCACGACGTCGAGCTCGCCTACCGCTGGGCCGACTCGGTCATCCTCATGGCGCATGGCAGGGTCCTTGCCCGTGGGCCGCCGGAAGAGGTCTTCTCGGACCACGCCCTCCTTGCCACCGCCCGCCTAAAACCACCAGCCCTGCTCGACCTCTACAACGAGCTTGGGCTACGGCGCATCATCGACCGCGACGTCCCGCCTAAGAGCGTGCTTGAGTTCACCGACCGGATCGAGCGGGTGCTGCACGGCCACGTCCCGGCACGGAACGGGACCGGGACGATCTACCTCTGCAACGCCGACCGGACCGGCGGCGACGAGGTTCGGGCGCTCCTGGAGCGCGGAGAGGTCGATCACGTCGGGGCAATGGGCACACGCGCAAAGGAGTTCGCGAACCGAGAGCGGATCATCCTCGATTACACCTACGGTGTCATCGACAAGTGCATCCTAAAGGCGCTCATCGGCGAGAACTCGCTCATCATCACCACCGGGGGTATGGTCGAGCATGTCCACCGCCGGATCGGGGAGTACGGCGCCGAGAGCGGACGCAAACTCATCGTGACACCGGTGCAAGAGACGTTGACCCCGGTACCCGACCGCGAGAGGATACCGGAATAATCGGGGCGGTAATTGTCCCGGAGTGAGCTTATGGTCCGGGCAGACTGGTTTGTCCCCTGACCATCATCAACGTTCGGGCGAAGATTAATCCGATACCGGTACCTGTGGATATCTTATGATGGTCGAGGAGGTGCTGCACAGGATATCGGAGCAGGCAAAACGGAAACGGATGAGCCTGCCCGACCATAAGACAAAGATCGTCTGTACCATCGGGCCCGCATCCCGTTCCCGGGAGGTGCTCGTCCGGATGATCCAGGCCGGCATGGACGTCGCCCGGCTCAACCTCTCCCACGGATCGTTCGACGAGCACCGGGAGACCATCCGCAACATCCGGGCCGCCGCGGATGATGCCGGGCTCCCGGTCACGATCCTGATCGATCTGCCCGGACCCAAGATCCGGATCGGCGATCTTGCGATCGAGCCGCTGGAACTCCACAAAGGCGAGGTCGTCACCCTCACCACCGCCCCGGCGGCCGGCGATCCCACACGGATCCCGGTCGAGTTCGAGCAGTTTCCGCAGCTGGTCTCGGAAGGGAGCATCATCTACCTCAGCGACGGGTTCCTCCAACTCCGGGTCAATGAGGTCGCGGGATCGGACGTCCGGGCAACGGTGATCGTCGGCGGCCCCCTCCTCTCGCGCAAGGGGATGAGCATCGTGGGCGGCGGAGGAGTCCTCGCAGTCAGCGCCCTGACCGACCGCGACCGAGAGTGCATCGATTTCGGGCTTGGAGAAGGGCTCGATACGTTCAGTATATCCTTCATCGAGCGGCCGGAGGACATCCTGAGAGCCAGAGAGCATGCGGCCCGGTCCGGGAAGACCATCAAGGTGATCTCAAAGATCGAACGGCAGGAGGCGCTCGCAAACATCGACGGGATCCTCCGGGAGACCGACGGCGTCATGATTGCCCGCGGCGACCTCGGGGTCCAGATCCCCATTGAGGAGGTTCCTGCGGTGCAGAAACGGATCATCCAGAAGGCCAATATCCTCGGCCGGCCGGTGATCACCGCCACCCAGATGCTGATGTCGATGACCGACAACATCCGGCCGACACGAGCGGAGGTGACCGATGTCGCAAACGCCATTCTCGATGGGACGGATGCCGTCATGCTCTCCGAAGAGACGTCCATCGGGAAGTACCCGGTCGAGACGGTCGCGATGATGGCAAAGATTGCCCGTTCGACCGAGGAGAAACGCTCGAGTATCGGGCCGGGGTGCAACCTGCTCGGCTATTTCCGGCAGGGAAAAGGCCGGGAGAAGATCACCGTCAACGATGTCGTCTCGTTAAACGTCATCGAGGCACTGGACGCTCTCAATATCCGGTTCGTGCTGACGCCCACCCGCTCGGGGATCACGCCGAGGAATATCTCCCGGTTCAAGCCTGAAGCCTGGGTCCTCGCGTTCACCCGGAACCCGAGCACAGCCAAGTTTCTGGCGTTCTCCTACGGGGTCAGGCCGTTCCTGATCCGGAGCGAGAAGGAATACTGGCACGGAGCGATCCTGGACGCGATCCGGGACTGGGGCCTGATCGAACCCGGCGAGCGCGTGGTGCTGACCGAAGGGGTCTCCCCGGGGCGTGAGGGCACGGACTCGCTCATCATCCTGACCGTTGATTAAAGAGACCCCCGGCACAACAAACCCTATCCCGGTGGGGAGCGAACACCTACAGTAGATGGGAGCGGCCGCATCAGAGAAGCGTGAGGTTCCGGGCCAGGACGGCGTGCTCAAAGAGAAGACTGCACGCCTCTCGGTCGCTTCGAATGCATTTCTTGTGACGGCGAAACTCGCCGTCGGATTTGCCATCGGCTCGATCAGTATCATATCCGAGGCAATTCACTCCGCTATCGACCTGATTGCCGCGATCATCGCCTACTTCTCGGTCCGGCAGTCTGCCCGGCCCCCCGATGAGTGCCACACCTTCGGGCACGGGAAGTACGAGAGCATATCGGGGCTCCTTGAGGCGGTCCTGATCCTCGCAGCCGCCCTCCTGATCATCAGCGAGGCGGCGGGAAACCTCCTTGGCGAGGGGGAGACGCTGGACGTCGACGGGCTCGGGCTCGGTATCGCGGTCATGCTGCTCTCGGCCGGGGTGAACCTCTACGTCTCGTCCCGGTTGATGAGAGTGGCAAAGCAGACCGAGTCGATAGCGCTCGAGAGCGATGCCTGGCACCTGCGGACCGACGTCTACACCTCCGCCGGGGTCGTGGCCGGGCTCGTCCTGATCCGGCTGACCGGTCTTGTCGTCCTCGATTCTATCGTTGCGCTCGCGGTCGCCGTCATCATCCTCCGGGCGGCCTTCGATCTTATCCGGCGCTCGTTTGAGGACCTCGTCGACCGGAGTCTTCCCCCAGATGAGGAGAGCCGGATCCGGGAGATCATCAGCAGCCACTGCACGGACGTCATCGGGTTCCACCGGCTCCGGACCCGCCGGTCGGGACCGAACCGGTTCGTGGACCTCCACCTTGTCGTCCCGAGGACCGCGACCCTCGAGGAGGCGTACGGTATCGTAAAAGAGGTGGAAGACGACGTCAAACGGGAGTTCCCCCGGACAAGCGTCACGATCCGGGTCCAGCCCTGCACCGGCGAGGACTGCCCGGCTTGCGCGATCTATACTGTGTGCGATCACGCGGTGCACCGGGACTGACCGCCGCTCTCAGAGCAGCACTGCAAGAACGAGGCAGGCCACGACCGGGACGACGAGGTTGTCGTCCACGGGGCTTGCGAGTTCCGCAAGGCCGGCGATCGCGGCGGTCAAAAGAGCGATCGGCGGCGGGACGATGAGAGAGAGCACAACCGCCGTCACCACAATTCCGGCGGATGTGCCCTCAAGGGACTTGTGGTTGTAGATCCGGGTCCGGCCGAACCGGACGCCGACAAGCGTGGTGACGCTGTCAAGGAGCGAGAGCACAACAAGTCCGGCGAAGGCAATCCCTTTTGGGAAGAATACAAGGCAGAAGAGGGCACCGATAGCAAAGAAGAGAGCTCCTCTACCCGGGACGGCATCCCGCCGCTCAAGACCCGCAAGGATCCGCGAGATGACCGGGATGGTGTAGCCACGGGAGACGGCGTCGGAGAGGATGGACCCACCAAAGAGGGCAATCATGAGGACTGCAAGGGCGAGGTCGCGGTCAAAGAGGAGGACAAAGCCCGCGATCCCGAGCCCGAAGACGAGGTGGACGACCTGCCGGAGCGACTCGTTCATCCTCTCCGGTATCGGCGTGCAGACGGTTAAACTCTCGTCTGGTCGCAACATCACCGCGAGCGGCATTCCCGTATGATGGCCCGGGCATCCTCGCGGATATTCTCAAGCGCGGCTTCTACGTTTGCGACCGTGCGAGAGTGCACTCTCCCCGGTGCCGGCCTCGACGCTTGGTATGGGAACCGGGGCTGTCGGGCGGGGGTCATGCACGTATCCTCGTCCTCCACAGACTTGAAGAACCTGCCTAGAATCACTTCGATAACGTATTATCCCGATACACTAAATTTGAACTACATCTCCCACCCGGGCGACCGTATCATGACCGCGGAACACACACCCAGACCAGAGGGTTGGAAGGCTCTTTTCGCGAACCCCTACATCATCATTCCCATCAAGTTCATCCTCCCGCTTGCCATCATTCCCGCGGTCATTGCGGCGCTCTACCTGACTGAGCCCTACGAACGATTCCTGATCATCTCCGGGCTGATCGCCGCCTACTTCGTCCCCCCGGCCGGGAAGGAGACGATCATCCCCCTCGCGATCATCGCGGGTTATCCCTGGTGGCTCATCACGGCCGTGATCTTCCTCCTCGACGTCGCCGTCTCTCTCTTTGTCGTCTGGAACTTCGATCTGGCTCTGAAGATCCCCTTCATCGGCCGGCTGATTGAGAGCGGGATGACGTTCGGCAGGAACTACACCGAGCGCCAGCCATGGCTCAGGCGGTTCTCTACGATCGGGCTCATCCTCTTTGTCTTCTTCCCGCTCCAGGGGACGGGGGCGATGAACGGGGCGATCCTCGGGCGACTGCTCGGGCTGAGCGGACGGCGGGTCTTTGGTTGCGTCTGCACGGGATCGCTTGCCTCCTGCCTCGTCTTTGCCCTCGGCGCCGACGTGCTCCTGGAGATCTACCGCGAGGATCCTACACTCGGGATCGGGATCCTGGTCGGGATCGTTGTTGCCGTTGTGGCTGCGATCATTGGCTGGTGGATGTATCGGAAGCGGTTCCGGGGACGGACGCCCAGATAACCCGGTCGCGCGGCACAAGCACTCTTCACCCGGTCACCCGGGGCTCGGCCGGGGCCGCGAACCAATCCTGTAGCGCCGCGGTCTTCGTGGATATTTCTAACGCTGTGGATCGGAACCGCGGGAGCAGTTAAATCCAACAGATACGCCACCTATTTTTCGATCCGGGTCAAATCCTATCCGGGAGGCACCGGGACGGGCAAGTGAGCCATGAAGAAGACGTTCCCGGCAGCAACGCAGTCCCGTAGCTGCCTGCACGGCCGCCATGGGGGGTCCGTCGCGGGACGCTACAAAGAGGCCTTCAGTGGTGTGGGGCACTGCGACGGATTATAGGGGGCGGACCGGAGAATATACCGATTTTCGGAAGAAAAATTCAACGAATCATAGTATAACATAACAAATGTCTGCAATTATTTGGCTATTTTTAACAAAATTATGGAATTATATGCCACCTAGTGCTGCAAGAGTATAATTTCGTAACATTTAAGGCTGAAGGAACTCTATCCACTAATATTCTATCTACACGAAAACGACGTGTGGTGGTCGATCCGATGACCCTTCGTGCGTATCCCTGGGGATAGAATTGACCGATAACGAGGAAAAATGATGAAGAAGATCATTGGGCTGTTACTCACTCTGATTCTGGCAGCATGCTTGCTGGCTGCCGGATGCACATCAACCGAATCATTTGGATCCGATCCGGGGAAGACCCTTGTCGTAGGGGAGATGTGGCGCGTGTCGTCGATCAATCCCGGAGACGGGCACGGCGGAGGCACCTTCATCACGGAGAAGGCAATCGTGACCGAGACCCTTGTCGGTGCGGACGCCAACTTCACCCTCGTGCCGAACCTTGCCACCGCCTGGCGGCAGATCAACGACACGACGTGGGAGTTCGACCTCAGAGAAGGGGTGCTGTTCCACAACGGGGAGGAGATGACCGCCGAGAGCGTCGTGTTCTCTCTGGACCGGGTCGCCGAAAGTTCTCCCGGCACCGCAGCACTGCTCGACTACAAATCGTGTGAAGTGGTGGACCGCTATACTCTCCGCATCCACACAAACACGTTGAACCCGCTTGTACCGGGAACGCTGCACTATCCGGACACGGCGATCATCCACCCGGATTCATACGATGCCTCCGGGAAGTTTATAACGCCGATCGGAACGGGTCCGATGAAACTTGAGTCCTTCGACGAACAGACCGGGGAGGTTGTCGTCGTCAAGAACAGCGAGTGGTGGGGCGGAGAGCCCGGTCTTGATCGGATGATCATCCGCGGCTACGAGAGTCCGGCAACCCGGGCAATGCTTGCCGAGAGCGGAGAGGTCGATTTCACCGTCGATCCGCCCTATAGCGAGGTTGATCGTCTGGACGCGATCGACGGGATCCGCGTGGAGAAGTACAATACGCCGAGGATCTACAAACTCGATGTCAACCTGAACCGCCCTCCGATGGACGATAAAAACGTTCGCAAGGCGATATCCCACGCAATCGACCGCGACGGGATCGTCGACAACGTCCTCTACGGGGTAGGGAGTCCGGCCGGAGGCGTCTTCCTCCCGACGATGACCTGGGCGAACACCACCCTGAAACCCTATACCTACGATCCGGCGCTTGCAAAGCAGTATCTTGCAGAATCGGGGTGGACCGACACGGACGGCGACGGATACGTCGACAAAGACGGCAAGAACCTCAAGGTGAAGGTCGTGACCTATACCGAGCGCCCGGGACTGCCGCCGATGCTTGAAGCCATTGCGGCAAACCTCAAGTCCGTCGGCATCGAAGTCGAGACGCTCTCGATGGAAAACAGCGCTCTGACCGTTGCCATGGCCGACGGCACCTGGGACCTCTATCTCTCCGCGACAAACCTTGCGATGGTCCCCGACCCGGAGTATGTCCTGAAGGGCTGGTACACCACCACCGGGTCCAGCAACACGGCGGGCTACAGCAACCCGGAGGTCGACCGCATGATCATGGAGGGCCACAATATCAGCGATCTTGACGAACGCTACGACCACTTCCGCCGGATCGAGGCGATCGTCTACGATGACCTGCCGACGATCAACGTCGCCTATTACGGCGTCGCCGTCGTCATGAAAGATACCGTAAACGGCTACAAGTTCGATCCGACCGCACACGACTACCGGATCGATCCGTTCATGTCCATCTCGGCATGAACCCATTTTTCGATCGCAAAGAACCGGGAAGGGCGGAAGCATGAAGGAAGAAAGTTCTCAAACAGAGCGGCGGGAATGCCCGCTGCCCGCGTAACCGTAGGAGACGCGAAGATGAAGATACCGACGACGGATTTATAGAATCTGTGAGCAAAAAAGACCGTTGAAGCGAGTAATTAGGGATTTTACAGGAGAGAGAACATGGACGACAACGCGATGAAATCGCACATTGCACAGACCTGGAGTGCGGAAGCCGGATACTATGACAATCATGTGTCTCACGGGGTTCAGACCGACGAGGAGAAAAAACTCTGGATGGACGTGTTCCAGAATGTTTTACCGGAGGGGGATCACCTCTCCATCCTGGATGTCGGATGCGGGACCGGCGCGATGGGACTGATCCTCGCGGAGATGGGTCATAGCGTCACCGGCATCGATCTTTCGGAAGGAATGATGGAGGTCGGCAGAAAGAAAAACGCCGATCGGGGGCTTTCGATGATCTTTCTGGAGGGGGACGCGGAAAACCCGCCGTTTGCGGATGGGAGTTTCGATGCGGTGGTCAATCGCCACCTCCTCTGGACTCTCCCTCATCCGGATGTCGCCCTTGCGTCGTGGAAGCGCGTGGTCCGGCCGGGCGGCCGGGTCATCGTCATCGACGGTGTCTGGGATGATGGAAAGACAACGACGAAGATCCGCAGGACCGTAAGTCAGGTTCTTAGTAACGTCTTTGATCCTCTCCCTGCACCATCCTCATACGATGAAGAGGTCTCGGCCGCCCTGCCGAACCTCGGGGGCGTTCCGGAGGATACGGCACGAAGATACTTTGCGGATGCGGGTCTTACAGACATTTCTCTGGAAGACCTGATGCATATCCGCGAGCATCAGCGGCGATATCTGAAATGGTACCAGAAGATCAACCATCACTGGTGCTATTATCTCATTTCAGGAACGAAGCAGGCGTAAAGATATGCATCACTACATCATCAAACGCACCGCATACCTCATTCTGACGCTGCTGATCGCGTCGATCTTTACGTTTGTGGTAGTGAACGCCACCCCGGGCGAGCCGGCCGAGGTTCTCGCCCGGCACCTGTATCTCGGGCTGGAAGAGGTCGCCCCTCCGGAACTGATCGCCGAGGTCTCCGGCCGCTACAATCTCGACAGGCCGCTGCTGGAACAGTATCTCGATTGGATGGGGGGTGTTCTTCACGGGGACCTGGGCTACTCGATCCTGTTCAATAAACCGGTGGATAAATTGCTGATGTTGTATCTGCCGCCGACACTTCTGCTGACGACCGTATCCATGACATTTGCCGTGATCTCTGGACTCTTCCTTGGCATCTATTCGGCTCTTCACCAGAACAAGCTCCGGGATCACTTCATCCGCATCGTCACGATCTTCTTCGTCTCGATGCCCGGGTTCTGGGTTGCCGTCATGCTGATGCTGGTCTTCTCCATCTGGCTTCGCCTGACACCCGTCGCCGGATACGGCGGCCCGCAGTTCATCGTCCTGCCCGCGATCGCTCTGGGCCTGCATACCATGGCCTCCATCGCCCGGATCATGCGGACCAGCATGCTCGATACGATGGAGAAACCGTTTGTGGTGTTTGCAAAAGCAAAAGGTCTCCCGGCTCGGGCGGTGCTTCTCTCCCACGCCTGTAAAAACGCCCTGCTGCCGGTGCTGACGGTCGTCGGCATGTCGTTTGGCGCTCTGCTCGCCGGTTCGGTGGTGATCGAGACGATCTTTGCCTGGCCCGGCATCGGGAGCCTGCTGATGAAGGCCATCTCCGCCCGCGATCTTGTGCTGATCGAGAGCACGATCATGGTGATCGTGCTTCTCTTTCTGCTGGTGAACTTTGCAATCGACCTGCTCTATCGCGCACTCGATCCGAGGATTACCTATGAGTGAAGTGGGCAGCGCGAGAAAACTCCGGAGATGGCGGGCATCCGTCCTTGAATCGGACTGGTATTCCCGGCTGATGCAGCGACCCGGTCTGCAGGTGGTGCTCGCACTGCTCGCGACGGTAATCCTCGCGAGCGCATTTGCGCCGATGCTTGCGCCGCAGGACCCGAACGCCACCGACCTCTACGGGAAAAATCAGGGTCCGTCCGCCGCCCATATCCTTGGAACGGATTATCTGGGCCGCGACCTCTTCAGCCGGGTGATCTGCGGCCTGCAGACCTCGATGACCATCGCCCTGACGACGATCGCCGCGACATTCGTCATCGGGACCGCCATCGGCGGCTACTCGGGGTACAGAGGGGGTTGGGTCGACAACGTCGTCGCCCGGGTGATCGATGTGTTTCTTGCGTTTCCGTCGATCATTCTTGCTCTCGCCCTGATCACTCTCCTCGGTTCGGGCATCGTGAACATGATCCTGATGCTTGCGGTAGCGCAGTGGGCTTCGTTTGCCCGGCTGATGCGGGGGCAGGTTCTTTCTGAGAAGAACCAGGAGTATGTTCTGTCCGCACGGGCGTCGGGGCTTCCGGGCTGGTGGATCTTGACGAAACACATCATGCCGAACTGCATTATGCCGGTGGTTGTCCTGGCGACGATGGACCTCGGACATACGATCCTGACGATCTCGACGCTGTCGTTTCTTGGGCTCGGCATTCCGCCGTCGATCCCCGAATGGGGCTCGATGATCAATGCAGGTCTGGACTCCATGCGGACTGCGCCTCTGAACGTGATCGTACCGGGCATTGCGATCACGATCGTAACGCTGCTCTTCAACCTCGCAGGGGAGGGACTGCGGGATATCACGGACCCGAAGTCCGACGGGGAAGGATCGCTATGAAGATCCTCGAGGTGGCCGGGTTGAACGTGACGTTTCCGACCCGCCGGGGAATGATCCGGGCTTCGCAGAATGTCAGTTTCTCTGTCGACACGGGGGAGGTCTGCGTCCTCGTGGGGGAGACCGGGTCCGGGAAATCGGTCATCGGCCAGGCGATCCTGCACCTGCTGCCCAGGACGGCGATCGTTTCGGGCAGCATCCGCTACGGAGGGCAAGAGATCCTCTCGATGAGCGAGGCGGCGTATGCACATCTCCGGGGCCGTGAGATCGCACTCATCCCGCAGAACCCGAGCGGGTCGCTGGACCCGCTTATGCGGTGCGGCCGGCAGATCGCCGAGGTTCTGGAGTGCCGCGAAGTCCCTCGGGAAAGACTGAGCGGGGAGACCGGCCGGATTCTCTCGTACCTGAACTTCCCGGACCCGGAACTGACGGCGGCGTCCTATCCGCACGAGCTCTCGGGCGGCATGCGCCAGCGGTTGACGACCGGCATCGCGCTTGCATCGGAGCCGCGGCTTCTGGTGGCGGACGAACCGACGAAGGGTCTGGATTACGCGGCACGAAACGCTTCGATCGCGATGTTTCGTACGCTGAAAGAGAAACGACACGACTCAATCCTGATGATCACGCACGATCTGGAACTTGCCCGGCTGATCGGCGATACGGTCGGTGTCCTGTACTCCGGGGAACTTGTGGAGTTCGGTCCGGCGGCAGAGGTGTTCGAAGATCCCGGGCA
The DNA here is from genome assembly GCF_001512385.1 of Methanoculleus sp. DTU007. Lineage (NCBI taxonomy): Archaea > Methanobacteriati > Methanobacteriota > Methanomicrobia > Methanomicrobiales > Methanomicrobiaceae > Methanoculleus > Methanoculleus sp. DTU007. The sequence continues at coordinate 12,263 of NZ_LFRO01000084.1, forward strand.
TCCGTATACGAAGGGGCTGATTGCAGCTCTGCCGAAGAACGGCATGAAGCCGATGCCGGGCACCTGTCCGGGACTCTCCCGGCTGCCGAAGGGATGCTATTTCCGTGACCGCTGTCCCCACCCCTGCACCGAAGGAGAAGACAGCCATCCTGCAATGCTGGATGGCTCAGGGAGGTGGGTGCGGTGCCGCCGCTTCTCCGTGTAGAGCATCTCCACAAGACCTACGGCCACGGGGATATTTTCCGGGACGTGAGTTTCACGCTGGATTCCGGGGAGACGATCGGCCTCTTTGGGATGAGTGGGTCGGGCAAGTCCACGCTCGGCCGCTGTCTCCTGCTGCTCGAACGGCCTTCGGGAGGGAAGGTTTTCTTCGAGGAAATCGAGATCTCAAAGATCCGGGGCCGGCGTCTGGAGGCGATCCGGCCCCGGATGCAGATGATCTTCCAGCACCCGGAGGTCTCGCTGAACCCCCGGATGCGTCTGATCGAGAGTGTGACCGAGCCGCTTGTCTACCACCGTGGGCAGGAGCGGGAAGAGGTCTTTGAGGAACTCCAGCCGCTGATTGCGGCTGTCGGTCTCCGGCCCGATCAGTTCTACAGTTACCCTAACCAGCTCTCCGGCGGCGAGATCCAGCGGGCGATGATGGTGAAGATCTACTCGCTCTCCCCGAAGCTGATTGTTGCCGACGAACCGACGTCGATGCTGGACATGTCGGTGCAGGCGCAGGTGCTCTCGCTGATGAAAGACCTCCAGCGGAAGAACGACACGGCAGTTGTCTTCATATCGCACGATCCCGAGGTGATGCAGGCGATGTGCGACCGCGTGGGGGTGCTGGCGGAGGGTGCGTTTACGTTGATGGATATGAGCGCGTTCTCCGGGTATGCGGAAGGACTCCGGCAGTAATTTTTTGCCCTGGCCTCCCGATGGGGCGGGGTCGGATGAGCAGGGGCGCCCCCTCACAACCGCACAACCCGATCCGCCATGAACGATACGACCGCCGCGTCGTGCGAGATGAAGACATACGAAATCTCCCGCTCCCGCTGAACCTCTTTTAACAGATGCAGAATCTGCGCCTGCACCGAGACATCCAGCGCACTCGTCGGTTCGTCCAGGATCATCACTGACGGCGAGACAAGCAGCCCCCGCACAATCGCCGCCCTCTGCGCCTGCCCGCCGGAGATCTGATCGGGATACCGCGACAGGATCTCCTGCTGCAGGCCCGCCTGCTGCAATGCCCCGGCAAGGACTGTCGCATGATCCGCTCTTGAAACGCCCGTAAGCGTCAGAACTGCCGACATCGACTGCCCGATGGTCCTGACCGGATTAAACGACCCTGCCGGATCCTGAAAGATCATCTGCACCGACCGCCGGAACTTTCCATACTCCGGGCGGCTCATCCCTGTAATATCCTTCCCGCGGAACTCCACCGTCCCGGACTGCGGCCTCTCAAGTCCCGCGAGGATCCGGGCGCAGGTGCTCTTCCCGCACCCCGACGGCCCGACCAGCCCCACCGTCTCCCCCACCGCAAGTTCAAACGAAAAATCCTCAAATACCGCCTGATCCCCGTATGATTTTGAAATCTTTTCAGCACGCAGGATCAGCATCGGAAACACCGCACCTGCCGGCCGCCGTTCTCCCGCATCGGAGGAACAGAGCGCCTGCACTCCTCGTCCGCACCGCCGCACCGGGGATGAAACGCGCAGCCGGACGGGAGATCCAAGAGCGCCGGCGAGATCCCGGGAATCGGGCGGAACCCGTTCTCCGGCAGACTACCCAGGAGCCCCCGCGTATAGGGGTGCGCCGGAGCCGTGAGAACGTCCGTCGCCCATCCCGCCTCAACGATCATCCCGCAGTACATCACCAGAACCCGATCAGCAAGTCGCGCCGTAAGCCCGATATCGTGCGTGATCAGCACCAGGCCCGTCCGGCCGTCCGCCGTGATCCCGGCAAGCATCTCCTCGAGATCGCGGATCCGGTCCGCATCAAGCCCTTTCGTAGGCTCGTCCGCGATCACCAGTTCCGCCTGCAGAAGAGACACCGCCGCAAACAGCACCCGCTGGCACATTCCGCCCGAACACATCCACGGATACGCCCGCATCGTCGCCGCATCCAGACCGAGCGCGGTAAGGGCCTCAAGGGCCTTCTCCTCTGCCTCCTCTCGACGGCATAGTCCATGCAGAACCATCGGCTCGGTCAGCTGCCGCCCGATCCGGAGCACCGGGTTCAGTGCCCGTTCGGGGTTCTGGAATACCATCGCCATGCGTGTTCCGCGAATCTTTTCCATCTCCTTTTCGGAAGCGGCCAGAATGTCTTGCCCGCCGAAGACCACCGAGCCGGAGACTTCCGTGCCCGGTGGAAGAAGCCGCATCACCGCCTGTGCGATAACCGACTTTCCGCACCCGGACTCCCCGACGATGGCAACCGTCTCGCCTGCGGAAACCGCAAACGAGACATCCCGCACCGCCCGGATGCGGCCGCCGTCTGCACCAGGAAACGAGACCGAGAGGCGCTCGATTTCGAGCAGCGGCTCGTCCTTCATAACTGCATCACCTCCCGGTTCCCGCGTTCGTGCAGAAACGCAAGGCTCGTGATCGCCAGAACACCCAGGATGATGCAGATCGCCGGCGGCATCCACCAGTACCACATCTCCCGGATGAACCCGCCGTGATTGAATGCATCCGAGATCATCACACCCCATGAGAGCATCGTCGGATCGGACAGACCGAGGAACGAGAGCGACGCCTCTGATATCATCGCCGACGCCGTCACCAGGACGAACTTCGGTACGACAACCGGAAATACCACCGGCAGGATCTCGCGCAGAATGATGCTGGCCTCCGAGAACCCAAGGCAACGTGCCGCCAGTATGAAATCCGCCGACCGTACCTGCATTACCTTCGACCGCACCACCCGGGCGACCGACTCCCACGACAGCAGGCCGAGCACCAGGATCAGCAGCCACGGTCCCGGCGTCAGATACGCCGCAAGAATGATCACCAGCGGGATCTTGGGGAGGATCAGCACGATATCCGTCGTCCCCATCAGAAGATCGTCGAGGATGCCGGTCCGCCACCCGGCGGCAAGCCCGATCGCCGCCCCGATCACGATCGCCACGGCACCGGAGGCAAACCCGATGAGCAGCGACAACCGTGCCGCATAGACAACCAATGAGAAGATGTCTCGACCCATGTCGTCCGTCCCGAAGAGATGCGCCGCGTCCGGCGCCTGATATGCTGAAAACCGTTCTGTCGGTGTAAACGGTGCAATCAGGTCAGGAAAGGTTGCCATTGCTGCAAAGATTGCAATGAGCGCAAACGGAAGGAAGTAGCGGTGCTTCATACTCCCTCTCTTGTGACCCGCGGATCGATCACCCCGTAGAGAATGTCGGCGATCACGTTTGCAAGGATTACCATCACCGCAATCACCAGGAACAGACCGGAGAGGACCGGGTAGTCGCGGGTGAGGATGGCATCGTACATCAGCGTTCCAAGCCCGTTTAACGAGAAGATGATCTCGATGAATAATGCGCCGGAGAAGAGAAACCCGAAATCAATTGCAAACTGCGTCAGGATCGGCAGGATGGCGTTTCGCATCACGTGACCGTAAAGTATCTTCCGGCCGGGAACGCCGAGTGATCGGGCGAACTGCGGATATAATTGGTTTTTTTCAGCCAGAACCGAGCCTCGCATGATCAGGAGGTTGCGGGCGAAGACAAACAGGGCGAGTGTTGCGACCGGCAGCGCCAGGTGATGCATCACGCTCCAGATATCAGGCGTTGTGTAGAGGCCTTTGTACGGAAACCAGTTGAGGTGATAGACAAATATCGAGAAGAGAGTCAGACCGAGCAGATACGGGGGGATGCAGGAGATACAGATGCTTGCCCCCGTCAGGGCTTTTGCGGGTTTATGGTCGCTCATCCACCCGGCCCACGTCCCGAGTATGATCCCTGCCGCATAACCGATGAGGAGCGAGGTGCCGACCAGAAGCAATGTCCAGGCGACGCGGTCTCCGATCAGGGAGACAACCGGGCTGTGGAGATGGTAGGAGTAGCCGAGGTCGCCGGCACAGAGTCCCTGCAGGAAGAGATAGAACTGCTCGGGAACCGGTCTGTCGAGACCGAGCCGGGCGTTGAGATCGGCCAGGACTTCCGGGGTCACGATCACATCCTCACCGATGAGAAACATCACCGGATTTCCGGGCATGATACGAGGGAGCGCGAAGACTATGAGGAGGATAACCAGCAGTGACGCGGCGTAGCGGATAATTTTTCTCTGGAGGGTCATGTCCGTACCGGAAAAATTGAGTGTTAAGTTGCCGGGTGAATGCTCAGGAAGTTGATCTCGTTGAAGATCCCCTTAAACTGCGATGAGTACCAGCCGGTGATCTCTCTGTTGATCGGGGTTACGTCCTTCTTCCAGTAGATCGCAATGCCGGGCAGGTTGTCGGAGTAGTACTGCTGTAACTCTTCTGCATAGCGCTCGAGGTCTGCAGCCTCGGTCGTCGCAAGGATCTTGTCGCAGAGGTTGAGGAAGTCCGGGTCGTCGAGGTTGTGCAGGACACCCTGGCCGGTTCTTCTACTATCAAAGTAGCCGGTTCCCCAGTTTGCGTGCATCAGCATACCCCATGGGGTCGTGCGGGTGATGGTGATGTCGTACTGGTAGTTGTCTTTGATGTCATACCAGGTGGTTGCCTCGACGTTTTTGAGATCCACGTCGATGCCGACGTCCCTGAGGTATTCAGCCACGAGTTCGCCCTCGCGGTCGTAAGCGGATTGGATGACGAGTCTGAGTTTCAGGTCGGAACCGTCGGGATTCTCCCGGTATCCATCGCCGTCCACATCGAGATATCCGGCTTTTTCCAGTTGCATTCTGGCGGACTCGGGGTCGTAGGTTAATGCGGGCATCTCTTTGTAATACGACATCCCCTCCGGCACGAATCCGCGGGTTGGGACAGCACCGTAACCGAGCGTGCAGATGGTCACGAGTTCGTCGTAGTCGATTGCTGAACTGACGGCATTTCTGAAGTTCAGATCAGCGCCTGCTCCTTCTTTGAGGTTGAACCCGACGAAGCAGAGACCGATGGACGGAGTTTCAAGGATACCGAACCTATCGTTCTTCTCCAGGGATGCAACGGATGCGTAAGGGTACGAAGCCGCGTACGTCCAGTAAGTGTCCATTTCGCCGTTTTCGAGTGCAAGACTTGCGGCATCGGCATTGGCGAACCAGTGGACTTCAACGGTATCGTAGTAGGGCTCATCTCCCTTCCAGTACGGGTTTCTGGCAAACTTCAGGACCGCAGCGTTGATGTCGATATTTTCGATGTAGTATGGACCAGAACCGACGTAGGGGCCGGTGCTGGCGTACTCTTCAGGCTTGTCGATCGTCTCCCAGACATGTTTTGGAATGATAAAGTAGGAGAGAAGTTCCAGATCAAGTCGGGCATAGGGCTTGTTGAAGGTGAACGTGACGGTGTTGCCGTCAACTCTGGTATCGATGAGGGTATCTGCGATCCAGGCGGATGAGGCAATCTTCTCGCCGTGGTAGTTGAGGGTGAAAGCGACATCTTCGGCTGTCAGCGGGGTTCCGTCACTCCAGTGATATCTATCGTCGATGACAAACGTCCATTCGGTACAATCGTCGTTTGCGTACCATTCTCTCGCGACGTTGCCGATGATATTGCTGTTGTTGTCCATCTGCAGAAGTGCCGGATTAGCGATGGCGTTCATCAGGCCGAAATTATAGTCCCCGAGGTATGACGGTGCCTTGATGACGTTGAGGGTCGCCACTTTGATGGTCTTTGATCCGGTCTCCCCCCCGGCCGAAGTACCAATACATCCTGCGGCAAAGGCGCAGGAGATGAGAATCAGCAAACCGATGGTGAAATAACGGAGTCTTCTGCTGGATCCGGAAAGCGTCATGATATTCCTATTCCGGATTGTACATGTGCCTATTTATTTCTACCGAATCCTTTTCTCATCTCACTTGGTGTTACTTTATTGTGTTACGATGTGAAACATGGGTTGATCATTGCCGTGAGGAGGCCGGCGTTCGAGGGGAACGGCGGATCCCTCGACAGCATCGGACCTCAAGCGGGAGGAGCACTAAGAATGAGCGATGCAAATAAGGGATGGAATGAGCGATGCGAATTGCAGAGGCGGATTACGGGTTACAGGTCCTGCGCGGAACTCTTCTCGATCCAGAAGAATGTCGACCGGATGGCAGAGGATCTGATCAAGGGAACGATCGACCGCGTCTCCGACCAGCTTGCCTGCCTGGATTTTCCTGCGGGTTCAACGGTTCTGGATATCGGCGCGGGTCCCGGAACACTCGCTGTGCCGCTTGCACAACGGGGGTGCCGGGTGACGGTTGTCGAACCGTCGCACCCGATGACGGTCTCCATGGAGAAGTACAGGGCGCGTCTGGGTGTCTCTGGGCGGATCGCCGTTGTGCCGCAGCTCTGGGAGGATGTGGATGTGAATTCGATCGGCAGGTTCGATTACGTAATCTCCTCGTTTGCAATTGCGGTGCCGGATCTGCGGGATGCGCTCTTGAAGATGAACGCGGTTGCAAACAAGCAGGTGCACATCTTCTGGTTCTTAACCACGCCGTCGTGGGCACAGATCAACACGGACCTGTGGAAGGCACTGCACAACGAGGAGTACATCGGGCGGCCGTACGCAGATCTTATCTGGAATGCATTGTATCAGGCGGGCATTATGGCAGACCTCTCGGTGTACCCGCTGAAAGATTCCCGTACATTCTCCAACCACATAGAGGCGCTCGAAGAGTTTGCGGATCGTCTGTTTGCTGCTGGGGACCGGCAACGGGAGGTTGTCCTGGAGTATCTGCAAAAAACACTTCTCCTCCGTGAAGACGGACGGCTGGCCTTCCCCGACGGAGGGGATTATGCTCATATCCGGTGGGATACGTCGTGAACTACCCCGCGCTCTCGAGCGGAGCTTCCTGCTTCATCCCTCCTCTCTTGAGGCAGGCCCACAAACTCTACGGTGCGTTCCGCACCTGCTATTCCAACAAAATTCTGTTCTTGCAGGACAAACTCCATGATATTGATCGCCGCGTTGATGTCGCGGTCATGATGGTTACCACAGTCAGGACAGATCCACTCTCGCTCTACGAGCCGAAGATCCCACCTCGCACACCTGTATTCCAAACCGTTCCTCTGGTCGGCGACCATTTCATGGCATCGAACAAGTCTCCGTATTGCTTTCTGCCGATTCTTCGACTCTTTCACCCCGCAAGATAAATTGACAGATTTCGGATACTTTAAATGAAGATCTCTCGATCTCTTTTATTAAGTGAGCAGATGGATTCTCAATCATACCCATGGATCATTGCGGTCGCAGCAGTCCTCGTTGCCGTCGTCGCCGGCTTTTCAGCGCTGAGCCAGCCGACAACGGCGCCCGTCTCCGCGACTGAGCAGGATGCGACGGTGCTCCTCATCCGCCTGCAGTCCGATATCACCACGGCACTCGAGGCCCTGGACAGCCGCCTGGCGCATGCGGCGTTCGATCTCGGGAAGACGGATCTCAACGACACTGCCGCCCGCGGGGTCCTCATAAACCTGAGCAGCGCCGACCCGTCGATCGTCGACTGCACGGCCTCCGACATGGAAGGCACGCTCCTCGCTGCCGAGCCGGCAGAGTTCCACGGCGTCGAAGGTTCGGACCTCAGGGATCAACCCAACGTCCGGCATATCCTCGCGTCGAAACGGCCGATCATGAGCGAGGTGATCACGGTCGCGGAGGGCATCCCGGCGGTGGTTATCTCCACGCCGATCGTTACCGGTCAGGATCGGTTCGTCGGTTTTACCTCCATCGTCTTCCGGCCGGAAGTCCTGATCGGAGAGATCGCCGGCCCGGCGGCGGACGGCACCCCCTACCAGGTGATGGTCCTCCAGACGGACGGACGGGTGATCTACGACACCGACCCGGCCCAGATCGGGCGGATGATGTTTGAAGACCCGCTCTACACCGATCACCCGGACTTGCTCGATACGGCCCAGCGGGTCGTCAGCGAGCGCTACGGCACCGCGACATACAAGTTTGCCGCCGACGGAGGAGAGACGGTGCAGAAGGAGATCACCTGGACGACCACCGGGCTCCACGGGACGGAGTGGAGGGTGGCGGTGATCCGGGCGGTTGAATAAGAAGAAAGGACGGGTGGCCGCGTGAGAGCAGGTCTCATCTTCCTGTAATCTCACGGCCGCACCGGCACTCCTTCCGCCTCCCGGAGCAGGAAGGAGAACGCCGCCCCCTGTTCCGAGCGGCCCGGCACCCGGTCCTCGACCCAGATCCTGCCGCCGTAGCGATCGACGAGGATCTGGACAAGGTAGAGCCCGAGCCCCTCGCCCACACCACGCTGCTTCCTCTCATAGCGGTGGAAGATCACGTCTTTCTGGCTATCCGGGACCCCCCGCCCGGTGTCCGCGACCGTCACCCGGAAGAACCCCACCTCATCCGCCTCGACCCGGATGGATATCGCAACGCCCGGACCGCCGTGCTTGACGGCATTGCCGATCAGGTTCGTGAAGATCTCGGAGAGGAGATCGTCGGCGAGGACCGTAGCCGTGGTCCCCTCGTAATGAATGGGGACCTCCGGGAAGTGGGCGATCTCGGCCCTGATGACCGCATCGAGATCGGTCGGGCGAAGGAGAGGCGGGCCTGCATGGATCCGCCGGATCTTCGAGACCATCCCGAGGATCTCGATGCTCTTTGTTATGCTCCGCTTCAGGTTCACCAGATACCCGACCGCCTCCCCCTCCACGGAATCGAGGAGGAGTTCGGTGTAGAGGTTTGAGACGTTCTCGGTGTTCCTGATGTCGTGAGTCAGGATATCGAGGTAGAGGTTCGCCTCCCGGTGGGCGGACTCAAGATCCCGGTGGATCCGTGTAAGTTCAGCCGCGTGACGCTGGAGGGCCTCCTCCGTCTGCTTTCGCTCGGTGATATCACGAAAGATCCCGCTCCGGAAGTGCGGCCAGCCGTTCACATCGTCGATGACCGTGAAGTGATCCTCAAGCCAGCGATACTGGCCGTCTTTTGCCCGGAACCGGTACACAAGGAACCCTTTCGTCCTGAGAATGGACTTATAAAACTCCTCTTCAACCACCGGACGATCTTCAGGATGGACGCGGTCCATGAACGCGTCATGGTCCATCGTGGTCATCTCCCCCGGGGTAACACCGAGGATCTCCCCAACAACCGGGCTCACATAATCGTAGCGATCGGTCTGCAGGTTGAGCCGATAGACTACATCGAGCGAACTCTCGAGCACCGCACGAAACCGCTCTTCGCTCTCCCGGTGGGCCGCCTCCGCCCGCTTACGCTTCGTGATGTCGGTGAAGAATGCTGTAACCCGCCCCCGTTCGAACGAGAACGCGGTGACCTCAAACCACCGCGAGAGGGACGGGAGCGGGTACTCAAACGTCGCAGATTCACCCGTCAGCGCCACCCTCCCGTAGATCGTGATGAGATCGGTGACCTCTTCGGGAGTAAAGAACTCGGTCACCCGCCGGTGCAGGGCCGCATCACGCCCAATCCCGGTAAAGAATTCGAATGCCCTGTTGACTTCCAGGTAGACGATATCAACGGGATTGCCGGCGGTATCGGTGACTATCTCACAATGGACGTACCCGACGAATGGGTTATCGAGAATCTGCTGGTACCACCTCATATTCTCCTGCAGGGCATCTTCCGCTCGTTTCCGCTCCGAATCGTCGTAAGTATAACCCTGGATCTCAACAAGTTCGCCGTCTGCATCAAAACGCCCGACCAGGTTCTCGACGACGTGAATGTAACTGCCGTCCCGGCGCCTCCGGGCCATGCCCTCGTTCTCCACCTTTCCCTCTCTTTCGAGGCGTTCGAGGAGCCGGTCCCGGTCCTCAGGGTCGGCGTAGAGATCCCTGATATTCGTCTGCAGCGCATCCTCGATTGAGGCAAACCCGAATATCCGGAGAAACGCCGGGTTGCATGCGAGGATCCGGCCATCGACGGAGGCAAGAAAGTCGCCGGTGAGATCGTCCTCAAAGAGTCGCCGGTAACGTTCCTCGCTCCCCTGCAGGGCATCCTTCAGGGAGAGAAGTGCAGCGTTCTCTCGCCGGAGCATCTCGATCTCGGCCTGGAGTTCCGCTATACGTTCATGCTGCGGCCGCTCTCCCATGGGAGGGGTCTTTCGCCTGCCCCCCCTCACTTCGCTGGAGGATGAAGCCTGTGTTTCATTGAAACCTACCGTCATGTAAAGATCTAAGAGTTGTTTTTCTCCTGCTGTCCGTTGAAATTCGGACCGATCGTATATAACTGCGCGGGTAAGCGGGTGGATCGCCTGTACCATCCCAAAATTCCGCCGGGAATGATCACAGGCACCTCGGAGCGGTGAAGAGATATTCTCGTGCAGCCCACGTGATCTACGTGTAAGCCGGGGTGGAGAGTTACATGAGGTATGAGGAGGTCAACGGCAACATCTTCTACAACGGTGACTGCATCGCCGGGGCGAAAGAGCATATCCCCGACGACGCAATCGACCTGATCATCACGGACCCCCCCTACGGCATCAACGGCGACCGGCTGCACCAGCACTACAACCGGGACGAGAGGTTCGTCCTCGACGGGTACATCGAGGTTCCCGCTCACCGCTACGGAGAGTTCAGCCTCGCATGGATCCGGGAGGCCGAGCGGATACTGAGGCCAGGCGGGTCGATCTACATCGTCTCGGGCTACACCAACCTCTACCACATCCTCCATGCCCTGCGCAAGACGCACCTTCGCGAGGTCAACCACATCATATGGCGCTACAACTTCGGCGTCTATACGAGCAGGAAGTACGTCTCTTCCCACTACCACATCCTCTACTACGAGAAACCCGGCGGCGAGAGGACGTTCAACCTCGAGTCCCGGTACGGGGCCTGGGAGAGGACGGCGGACGGCCGGTCGCCCAACTACCGGGACCGCGAGGACGTCTGGTGCATCAACCGGGAATACAAACCCGGGCAGACAAAGAACAAGAACGAGCTGCCGGCGGAGTTGCTCATCAAGATGCTCCAGTACAGCAGCAACGAGGGCGACCTCGTCTGCGACATGTTTCTTGGCGGGTTCTCGACTGCAAGAGCGGCCATCGGGCTCAACCGCCGGGCGACCGGGTTTGAGATATCCGGACCGATATTCGATCTCCGGGTGAGAGAGTTGAGGGGTATCAAGCCCGGATGCCTGCTGCAATCGTTAAGGACGCCACTGACAGAGAGACCAAAGAACCAGGGCAGGCCCTGGACCGACAGCGACCGGAGAGCCCTGGTCTCCAGGTTCGCGATACTGATCGAGTCCGGGAGCACAAAGAAGGCAGCCATCGAGAGACTCGGAAGAGAATTCGGCCGGGGCCGCTGGTCCATCGAGAAGATGCTAAAGCGGGAGGGGATCCTGCCTCCCCGGCAGAAAGCGCAAGGCTCCAGACCCGGATGAGAAAAGGCAATACTAAACAGTCTCAGTGCAAACCTTTCTCGATACCTGAAGAACTCACCCGGATTAAGATGACAAGAAATACACCCCTCGCACGACCGTTTCTCAAGTGGGCAGGCGGAAAGGCGCAGTTGCTCGATGCGTTCACGAAAAGAGTGCCTAAAGACCTCACAGCCGGAGCCCTCCCGGTCTTTGTCGAGCCGTTCATGGGTGGCGGGGCGGTATACTTCAATTTTAACAGCATCTTTGGGTTCAGAGAGTGCCATATATTCGATATCAACGAGGAGCTCGTCCTCGTCTACAACGTCGTAAAACGCGACGTCGAAGGACTCATCGAGTGCTTAAGCGATCTTAGCGACGCGTTCCTCTCCCGGGACGATGCCAGGCGCAAAGAGTACTACTACGCCATACGGGATACGTTCAATCGCAGAAAGAGGAGCATCAACTTCGCGCAGTACGGCGAGGGGTGGGTGGAGCGGGCTGCACAGTTTATCTTTCTCAACAAAACATGCTTCAACGGCCTATACCGGGTAAACTCGCGGGGCGAGTTCAACGTCCCGTTCGGCAGATACAAAAACCCGACGATCCTGCACGAAGATCTGCTCCGGGCCGACTCCCTCGCGCTTGAGAATACCACCATCCATCTCGGCGATTTCACGCAGTCTAGACCCTACATATCCGAAGAGACCTTCGTCTACTTCGACCCCCCGTATCGGCCCCTGAACCGGACATCCTCGTTCACGCAGTACTCGAAAGGGGGGTTTAACGACGCTGAGCAGAAGCGTCTTGCGGCGTTTTATGCAGAATGCGATGCGAAGGGCGCGAAACTCATGCTGAGCAACTCGGACCCGAAAAACATCGACCCAAATGACGGATTCTTCGATGATCTCTATAAGGACTATTATATAGACCGGGTCCCGGCGAGACGGATGATCAACTGCGACGGGGCGGGGCGGGGCAAGATCCATGAGATCATCGTTATGAACTACGATCCGCGCGATCGCTGAGAACATTTATCGCCGGGCCCCGAACACTACCCATCCCAAAACTATAAGGCCTCCGAGGACATGCAAGGCCTATGGCGTTTCGGGAGATCGACGACGAACTCTGGGAGATTATCCAGAGACACCTCCTGCCTCAGAAACCTCATATCGGCCGGCCGCGCCGGGACCCTAGATGCCTCTTCAACGGCATCCTGTACGTCCTCACCACCGGGTGCGCCTGGAGCGATGTGCCGGCGCGGTATGGTACAAAATCGACGGTTCACCGCTACCATCTCGAGCTCTGCGAACGAGGGGCGTACCAGACAATCTTCCTCGACCTCCTCCGGTCAGGCTACGAGTTCCGGAAGGGGGAGATAGATCGATGCGTGAGGGTGGAGCCCCAATCGTCCGTCTCTTAAAAATCTCCCGCCACCACCACGAAAAGGTCGCCCCGGGGTGTTGGGGGCTCCGCGGCCGTCCCGACGGCGATCCGCTCCGCCGGGTAGCCGAGGTCCTCGCAGACGGCAATCCGGATCCGGGGCGGTAGGGCGGCCGCGAGTGCCCCTACCTTGAAGGCCGGGTCGGCGATGAGAAAGACCACCCGGCCCGCAAGGACCTCTTTTTTAGCGTCGGCAACCGCACGGATGTGGTCCTTCCCGTGGGCCGAGACGATCGCCGCCCTTGTGAGCGGAAGTTTGAGCCGGGCGAAGGCAACCTGGAGCGAGGAGATCCCCGGGACGACCTCGCCGGGGAGGTAGCCGAGCCCCGCAAGCATCGGGTCTCCCGTCGAGAGGACGACCGCGTGGTCTGGGAGGGAGCGAAGGCTTCGGTAATCCGTGATCTCGTGCACCTCGCACTCCGGCGGGATGGCATCCCGCGCAAGTTCGATCGCCCGGGCCGAGCCGTAGATGAGCGAAGCGCCAGCGATGATCCTCGCCGCCTCCGCGGTCAGCATCCCCGGCCCGCAGCCCACGCCGACGATCTTCACGGCGATTCCCCGATGATCCGGCCGCTGCGGTCGACGATCACGACCCGGACGCGGGGGTAGCGGTCCCGGAAAGCCGCTAACTCCCGGCGGGCCACCTCATCCCAGAGCGAGGTCGTCGAGAGTTCCTCCACCGTCGCGCACCCGGTGCCCTCGAGAACATTCGGGTTCATGAACTTCATGATAAGGCCGGGGAGCCCGCAGATCACCGTATCACCGTCGGCCACCCGGAGCGCCTCCTCGAGTTTGCTCCCGACGAGAATCGCCTCCCGGTCGGGGAAGAGGAGTCGGGAGTAGCGCAGCCCGAGCCTCCCGGTCGTCAGCACGACCGCATTCGTGCGGGCAATCCGGTCGAGCACCCCCTCCGTCATGTGGTCGTCCCACGGCTCGACGAGCCCGGTCGTCCCGAGGATCGATATCCCGCCCTGCACCCCTATCCTCGGGTTTAAGGTCTTTTGCGCCACCTCGGCCCCCCGGGGGACCGTGAGGATGACCGTTACCCCAGAAAGACCCGCCTGCTCAACCGCCTCACCGATCGAGCGCTTGATGCAGTCGAGCGCCGGATCGCTGATTGCCGGTGTCCCCAGCCGGTGACGGTGGGTGTTGCGGGCGAAACTCCCGATCCCCGCGCCCGGAACGAACTGGACGCCATCCGAGAGAGAGGAGACCGCGGTCGCGGTAAACTCAAGCCCCGCGGTCACGTCCGAGGGGTAGTCCCCGGAGTCCTTCCGGCACGACGCCTCTCCGCGATAGGCGTCCACCGGGAGGCTGACCGTGATACCGCAGGGAAGGGTGACCTCGACCTCGTTTACGGTATCGAGGGCAAGCGAGAGGACCGCCGCCTTGCAGGCAGCGGCCGCGGTCGTCCCGGTCGTAAACCCCCGGCGGAGGACCGATCCGGACGCCGTCAGGACCGCAAGCCCCCTCTCCACGTCAGGGAGGAGGTCGGGCGAGCGGCAGGCCGCGACCCAGGCCTCGGGGTACTCGAAATCAGTAACCGGGTCCCGCATGGCCAGCACGCTCGGCAAAGATCGTGATGATCTCATTCATCGCCGCTACCGCAACCGGCGTCCCTCCGCGGGTCCCGACGTTCGAGATCGACGGCAGATCGAACTCGCGGAGCACTTCCTTAGACTCCGCCGCGTTCACAAATCCCACCGGGGTCCCGATGATGAGCGCCGGTCGGAGCCCCTCCCGGACCATATCGCAGACGCCGAGGAGCGCAGACGGAGCGTTCCCGATGACCACGACCGAGCCCTCAAGTCGATCGCGCAGGGCAAAGAATCCCGCGGACGTCCTGGTAATCCCACGTTGTTGGGCGATATCCTCGCCGTAATCGAGGGCGCAGAGGACCTCGCTTGAATGCCCGCGTTTCAGGATGCCGGTCTGCACCATCCTGATATCGGTGATGATCGGCGCACGCATCTTGAGTGCAGCGACCCCGGCCTCGACCGGGTCGCCGGAAAAGCGCATAAGATCAGCCATCGCAAAGTCGCCGACCGCAACCGAGCACCGCTGCCGGATCCGGTCCTCGAGGGTGGCGTCACCCACCATCTCCCGGGCCAGGTTCCGGCTCGTGCTCGCTATTGCGTAGGCCTCCGGGGTGACCGCAGCAAGATCAGTATACGTATTTCCGGTGGTATCCCCGGGGCGTGATGATTCCTCTCGCATCAGTCTCACTTCTCCAGATTCTCGTCTCCTCTCCGCCGATAAAGACGATCGAGTGCATGTCCACGAAGGCAAAGTGATCGCCGAACTCGCCCAGCGTCGTTATCAACCGTTCCTCCCCCATCCGGTAGGCGTTCTTGACCACCCCGACCGGTGTAGTTGCCGGGAGGTAGCGGCGGGCGATCGCGATCGCCGCATCGAGGTTATGCTGCCTCCCCCGGGAGCGGGGGTTGTAGAGGACGACCGGAACCCGCATCTGAAACGCCAGATCGAGCCTCCGCTCGATCTCCTCCCAGGGGGTGAGGAGATCCGAGAGACTCATCGTGACGTAGTCGCCCGAGAGCGGCGACCCCAGAAGCGCCCCCGCCGAGAGCGCGGCCGTGATCCCGGGGATGACCTCGATTGCGACATTCGATCCCGACCGTTCGGCCACCTCGAGCACGATGCTCGCCATCCCGTAGACTCCGGCATCGCCGCCGCTCACCATCGCGACGACACGGTCTTTTGCAAGATCGAGGGCACGTCGCGCCCGGTCGACCTCGCGGCCCATGCCGCTCCGGATGACCTCTTTTCCAGCGAGCATCGGCTCGACGAGGTCGAGATAGAACCCGTTGCCGATGACGCAGTCGGCCTCGCCGAGGGCTTTGAGCGCCCGGGGCGTCATCTGCAGCAGGTCGCCGGGACCGGTCCCGACGATATATAGTCTTCCACTCCTATCGCGCGATTGCAACGGTAACACTCCCATAAGTCTGCTTGGCAAGCACCAGTTCCTTCCTCTTCGAGGCTGCAAGAGCCGCGGGTTCCGCAACCCCGGAAAGCCCGATCAGATCGGCTCGCGAGGGCGACGGGGCCGCCTCTGCATTCAGCGTCTCGTCGTCGAAGAAGACGAGGTTTCCCCCGAGCTCCGCGACGGCCTCAAGAAGCCCTGTCTCGTGACGCTTCTTTGCCGTCGTCGCGTAGACAAGAACCTCGCTCTCCGTGATCCCGACAGCCTCGAGAGCCCGCCGGGCGGCCTCCACCACCTCGGGCGCCCCGACGCCCTTGCGGCACCCAAGGCCGACGACGTACTCCCCCTTCCGGACGAGGAGGGCGACCCCCGGACCCGCGACGACGATCCCGGTCCCGGTCACCGTATAGAGAGGGACGTCGCCGTCCAGGATCGCGGCGTTCACCGCCCGGGTGGAGGAGCGGTTCACGACGTCGCACCCCGTGCGAGTGGCTATCCCCTCGACAGACTCGCGGCCGCATGCCTCGGTCGCGGTCGTGATCACCGGCGTGACCCCGAGAGCGGCAAGTTCCCGGGCAAGATCGTTTGCGCCGTGGTGCCCCCCGACGACCGGGACGGCGTAGCGGAGGTCGGGGCCGACCACCACCACCGCGGGGTCCCGCCACTTGTCGGAAAGGAGCGGTGCGATCCCCCGGACGGCTATTCCGGCCGACATCAGGGCGACGATCCGATCGTAGGCAGAAAATGCCGTCCGGAAGACTTCCGGACCGTAGGGCAGAAGATCTGCGCCGAGCGCATCGGCAAGCCGGCGGGCTTTGGGGAGGAACCGCTCGAGGGCGATCACCACAGTCCCGGTCATGAGTAGAGGACCGACCTCCCGTAGCCCGAGGCCGCCCCAACGACCGCCTTCCCGATGATGATCAGCGCCGTCCGCTCGATCCCGGCCTCCCGGGCCTTTGCAGCGATATCAGCCACCGTCCCCCGGATGACCTTCTGGTCGGGCCAGGATGCGTGGTAGACAACAGCCGCCGGGGTCTCCGGCGGGCACTCCACCCGGGCGAGGACCTCCTCCATCCGCTCGGTCCCGAGGAAGACCACCATCGTCTGCTCAAGCCGGGATAACTCCGGGATCAAGTCCTCTTCAAGCGTCGCCCCCGCCGGGCGGGTGACGACCAGCCCCTCGGAGACGCCGCGGAGGGTGAGTTGAGTCTTTAGGGCCGCTGCGGCCGCAAAGAGCGACGAGACCCCGGGGACGATCTCGGCCTCGATCCCGCGCCGTTCAAGCTCCGCCATCTGCTCGACGATCGCACCGTAGAGAGACGGATCGCCGGAGTGGAGCCGGACGACGAGTCTTCCCGCCCGGACGTGCTCCTCGATCGCATCCACGATCTCGGGTAGACTCATCCCCCAGCTGTCGAGTTTCACCTTCGCGCCGGACTCTGCAACCAGGGCCGGGTTCACGAGCGAGCCCGCGTAGATGAGGACGTCCGCCCGCCGGAGGAGGTCCATGCCGCGGACGGTGATGAGATCGGGCGCCCCCGGCCCCGCACCCACGATGTAGAACTTATGCATGCGACCGCCTCGCAAAGAGGATTGAGAAGTAGTCGCTCGTCTCGGGGAGTTCGTCCCCCCGGTAGACCCGCTGCTCTGGCAAAAACATCCGCTCGACGAGGACGAACTCCGAGTATCCCTCCTTTGAGAGGGAGGCCGCGAGCGCCGCGGGCCGTCTGACCTTCATGAAGATCCGGGACTCCGGTTCGCTCCCGTCCGAGACGAGGAACCCGCTGTTCACCGGGACGTTCGCGACGGAGGCAAACGCGGTGATGGAGCTGATCCCGGGCTCGGTCGCAAACGTGATCTCGGGGTAGCGGGATGCGATCACCTCACAGAGCCGGGAGAAGGTCGAGTAGAAGTTCGGGTCCCCGATGATCCCAAAGACCGCGAGACCGTCCTTTGCATACGGCGCGATCCGGGCGGCGTTCGCCTCAAGGCACTCCCGTATGTAGGCCTCATCGCTCGTCATCGGGAAGTCGAGGACAACGGCCTCGGGACGGTAAGGACGAACCAGTTCGTAGGCGAGGTTGCCGGGGACAAAGACCGCCGATGCTTCACGTAAAAGTCGGACCGCCCGGAGCGTCAGGAGCTCCGGGTCGCCGGGCCCGAGCCCCACGCCTACGAGCATCCGACACCTCCGACGATGATATAGACAGGATTTATGGGTTTAAACATCACCCCGCCGGCGATCCCGGCGGACCTGGAGACCTGGAGGTGAACGGCCTCTGAAAAGATCCCGAGACGCTGCATGCTCTCGATCGCCGATTGAAGCGTCCCGACCATCACCGCGTTCACGACGATCCTCCCCCTCACCTTCCCGGCAAGGAGGTTGAGGACCTCGGGCAGGCGGCGGGAGCCGCCGACGAAGGCGGCGTCGATCCGGTCGATCTTCGGGATGATCTCCACCGCGTCACCCTCGAAAAACTCGATATTCTCGGCGCCGGCGGCGGCGGCCTCGGCCCGGGCATACGCGATAGCCTCCGGCCGCCGATCAATTGCATAGACGCGTTCAGCCACGGCCGATGCGGCGATCGCGACCTTGCCTGTTCCGCACCCGACATCGACCACCCGGTCGCCCGGACGTAACCCGAGTTTTGCAAGCGAGACGGCCATGACTTCATCCTGCGTGGGTCCACCCTTCAGCCCCATAGCATCCCCGTTTCCCAGATGAATTTGTGTTAACTCATATTAAATAGACCAGTGGAGCACCCGTGTCCGGAGAGCACTGGAGGACCGACCATCGATCCAGCAACGGAAGCGAGGATTTCAATGCTGCAACTCACGCAAGGTGCATAAAGGTTTTTGCGGGACAGACGATAATATGAGTACAATGCTCAGGATAAACCGAGACAAGTGTGGATACTGCGGCACCTGCGTCGCAGTCTGCCCCGAGGATGCGCTCGAACTGATCGACGCGTACCTCAGCCTTGAGCGGGAATGCATCTCCTGTGGCACCTGCGCACGGGCATGCCCGCTTGGAGCACTGGAGGTAGTCCATGAAGAGTAAATACGACATCCTCGTCATCGGGGGCGGACCCGCAGGCGCGCTCGCGGCAAAGACCGCCGCCGAGGCAGGAAACTCGGTCTGCCTCATCGAGAAACGCCCTGCCATCGGCACACCGGTCCGGTGCGCGGAGGGAATCGGCAAAGAGCTCCTAAAAGAGTTCGTCAAACCCGATCCGCGCTGGATCTCCGCAGATATCGAGCGGGCCCGGCTCATCGCGCCGAACGGCACCACCATCGCCCTCGAACAGGACAGGGCAGGAAACGAGGTCGGCTACGTCCTCGACCGGAAAGTCTTTGACCGGGAACTCGTCTGGCAGGCTGCCGAGGCCGGGGCGGATGTGGCCGTCAAGACCCGGGCGACAGCGCCGATCATGGAGAACGGAGCCGTCCGGGGTGCGAACGTGATCTCGATCGGAAGGCCGGCAGAGATCCGGGCCGAGGTTGTCATCGCCGCCGACGGCACCGAGGCGCAGTTCGCCCGCCGGGCCGGGCTCGATACGGTCGTCCCCCTCCGGGAGATGATGAGCTGCGCTCAGTACCTGATGACGGATATCGATATCGACGCAGGATCCACCGACTTCTACCTGGGCAACGAGGTCGCGCCCGAAGGCTACCTCTGGGTCTTCCCGAAGGGCGAGCGGACCGCAAACGTCGGGATCGGCATCTCCGGCCGCAAGAGCCGCGACGGGTCCCGGGCAAAAGACTACCTCGACCGGTTTATCGCGAAGAACTTCCCAAACGGAAAGACGATTGAGGCGATCGTGGGCGGGGTTCCGGTCTGCCGGCCGCTCGCCTGCACGGTTGCCGACGGCCTCATCGTTGCCGGCGACGCAGCACGGGTCGTCGATCCCATCACCGGCGGCGGGATCGGGAACGCCATGTACACCGGAAGGCTCGCCGGTGAGGTGGCCACGGAGTGCATCGAGGCGGGCAACTGCTCGAAAGATGCGCTGATGCGCTACGACAGAGAGTGGCGTGCATCGAAGATGGGCGCGACCATCGAGCGGAATTACAAGGTCAAGGAGTACTTCGTCACCCTCGACGATGCGAAACTCAACACCCTCGCCGACTCGATCGCCAATATCAGCCTCAAGGAGTTCTCGGTCTCGGCGCTCATCAAGGAACTGATCAAGCGCAACCCGAAGATGCTCTTCGAGCTTAAAGCGCTTAAAGACGCTCTAGCCTGACCGTTTCAACTGTCGGGTGAGCGTCTTTATCGTATCACCTTCCGCCTCCTTTTTTGTAAAGACCGTTATGACGTCCCCGGGCCGAATACGGACGGCACCGCTCGGGATGATGAGATCGCCCCCTGCGCGCCGGATGGCGATGAAGACGAAGTCGCGGACCTCGAGTTCGCGGATCTCGTGGTCGACGATCGGCGCACCTTCCTCGGCAACGATCTCGAAGATGGTTCCTCCGGGGATCGAGGCGACCTGCTGGAGGTTAGGGCTTTTTGCCCAGTAATAGAGCCGGGTCGCCACCAGTTCGTCGGGATTTTCACTGATCTTCACACCGACCTCGTTGAAGAGGTCCGAGTGCTCTCTCTGGTTGACGATCGAGACGACGTTTCGGACGTTGTAACGCTTGGCGAGCCAGCAGGTCATCAGGTTCACGGCATCGTCGCTCGTGGTGGCCACCAGGGCGTCGGCCCGATCGATCCCGGCATCTTCGAGCACCGATTTGTCGGTCGCATTTCCGGTGATGGCGAGGACATCGTAGTGCTCCAGGATGTCGCTTGCACGCTCCTCGTCCTGATCGATCACCACCACAGAATCACCGGCGTTCACGGCGATCGCGGTCAAATTTCGGCCGATTCCGCCCAGGCCAACGATGATGGTGTACATCCATCTGGATTCGACCGTTGCCCTTGAAATATCTTGCGAATGAAACAGGAAGGTATGATCTGCGGGGTGGATGAAGCGGGGAAGGGTTCAGTCCTCGGCCCCATGGTTGTTGCCGCCGTCGGGTGCCGGGAGATTGAGGATATTGCCGCCCTCCCCGTCCGCGACTCAAAGGCCCTCCGACCGAAGCAGCGTGAGGAACTCTATGAGATCCTCCTTCGCGACTTCGCGATCTCGATCGTCACGCTTGACGCCGCCGGGATCGACGAGGCACGGACCAGAATGAGTATGAACGAGTGTGTGGCCGAACTCCACGCCGAGGCGCTCATGGGGCTCCGGCCGGAATCGGCCTATGTAGACGCATGCGACGTAAACGCCGAGCGTTACGGTCGAGCAGTCGCGGCCCGCCTGGACTACCCCTGCGAGATCATCGCCGAACACCGGGCCGACGCCCGCTATAAGATCGTCGGTGCAGCAAGCATCGTCGCAAAGGTCACCCGGGACCGGGCGATCGGGGAACTTGCGAAACAGTATGGAAAGATCGGGAGCGGCTACCCCTCGGACCCGACGACCATCGAGTTCCTCCGCAATTACATCAAGGAGTACGGGAATCCGCCGCCCTGCGCCCGCAGGAGCTGGAAGACGGTGGCGATCCTTTCTCAGAGAACGTTGCTGGATTATCAGTAACCCGGAAGTATTTATGCTTCGTGCGCGCCAACCGTGAGTGATGAACTGGCTCCAGATACTCCTCCTTCTCACCCTGGCGTATCTTCTAATTGCCTATTATATCCGCGAGAGGGGGCTGTTTCGCGATCATATCACCTTCTTCGGCCCCATCATGGGGATCAAGACCAACAGGGTCGGGTTCTTTGACTGGTTTAGAAAGATAGGACCCGTGCTCCGGGCCTACGCGACGCTCGGGGTCGTGATGGTCGTTGTGGTCTCGGTCGTCATGACACTCACCCTGGTTCTTGCGGTCTCGCAGCTTATGGTGCAGACTCCGGAACCGACCGGGATCTATGATCCAAGAAATATCCTCGCCATACCGGGGGTCAATGAGGCGATCCCGATCACCGCGGCCGTCATCATCGGTCTCCTGTTCACGATGGTGATCCACGAGTTCGGCCACGCAATCCTCGCCCGAGTCGAGGATATGCGTGTCCGGAGCATGGGCCTCCTCGTCGCCGTCGTCCCGATAGGGGCGTTCGTCGAGCCCGATGAAGAGGATGTGGATGCGGCGAAAGGGATGCCGAAGATCCGGATGTTCGGCGCCGGGATCACGAACAACATCGTCATAGGGCTTGCATGCTTTGCGGCGATGTTCCTCCTCGTAGGGATGGCGACGCCGCTCCCCGTCCCGCTCGTCCAGGGGGTCTACCAGGGCTTCCCGGCAGCCGAGGCGGGCCTCCCCGGCTACTCGGTCATCACGAGCATAAACGGCATCCCCGTGACAACCCAGGAAGATGTCGCGGCAATCATGGACGGAACACGGCCCGGGGAGACGGTCACCCTGACGGCCGAAAAGGACGGGGTCGAGAGCACGTATACGCTCACGCTCGCCGAATGGCCGGAGGTGCTCGATGGCGAACGGGACTCCGGGTTTATGGGAGTCTACTACTACAGCGCCCCGGCGGTGAAGGATCGGATAGGGAGCATCGCGGATCTCGGGCTGCTTGCACCGATCTACCTCACAGTTGTCCCTATCGACGCCTTCATCCAGGGCAACACCCTGCAACTTGGTGTCCTGCTCTCAAGCACCCCCGAGCAGATGGCCTGGGAGGAGCCGTTCCCCTTCTTCTGGGGCCTGGTCCACCTCACCTTCTGGACAGGGTGGTTCAACCTGCTGGTCGGGATGTTCAACGCCATCCCGATCATCCCGCTCGACGGCGGCTACATGATGAAAGAGGGGGTTGAGCGATTCTTCGAACGCCGGGGCTGGTCGCAGTACTCCCAGAGGGTCGTCGCCTCGATCAGCGGGTTCGTGACGGTGCTGCTGATCCTCCTCATCACGATGCCGATGATCGTCGCGGCGCTGCGGTTTGTGATGACGATTGGGTGAGACGCCGAGACACCCGCATTTTTTTACGGTCCAGGCCCGGGCCGGAGGACCAGTTATCCGTCAGCACCCACCAGCGCCTCAGGTGCGGCGGGATCAAAGGAGTTCTTGCATACTGTGCTGTGTTCTAAAAAAGAGGCCGGGGTTCACCCCGGCGTTCAGGCATCGATGCGCTCAAACTGAGGCGGGAGATCTGCCGCCCAGATATCATACTGGGCAACCGGTGTCCAGGTGTAGGTTTCATGCCTGGCGCTCACTGACCAGAAGAGGTAGTGAGCGGTCAACCGGTCGCCGGCCCCGTTCAGTTCCACCGACCCAAACAGAGGCCCGCCGGATTCCTTTGCAGTCCCCTCAAGGGCGATCTTCAACTTCGAGACGTCCGTGGTGTCGGTCTGCGTCCGGGTCATGACGACGGTCCAGAGCGCATCGTAGGAGGCCAGGCTGTAGCCGTTAGGCTGCCGTCCGAGGGCATCCCGGATCTTTTGGACGGTAGACGCATTCGCCGGGGCACGTTCGTACTGTCCGAACTCCGGGCCGGTGAACTTCGTCTCGGCCGCAAACCGGCCGGCATCCCCCGTCACGAGGGTATCGAGGAGGACGTTGCCGTCGCACCCATACCACCGGACCTCCGTGAGGTTCTT
>NZ_LFRO01000076.1:0-11840 GCF_001512385.1 Methanoculleus sp. DTU007
TTCTCCGGGCGCAAGCGTTATCCCCACCGCCGCCGAGTGCTCGGTGTCGTAGATCTTCCGTGCATCGCTGTGGGGTTTGGTGATCGGTACTTTCAGCCTTTATAGTTCGTCCAGTAGTTTGCGAGACATTCCCGTTTCCTCCGCTCATAACGGCGGGCCCGCATCTCCGGGTAGGTCGGCTCCTTGCTCTGGACCGCCGGGCAGTAGGGGCAGAGTGCGAAAGCCACATCATTGGCCTTATCCCTGACCGGACAGAGATAGGTCCCCTCCCACTCGTCGACGATCTGCCCGCCGGGGAACGGTGTGCCGACCGGGTGGGCGGGCTCTTCCATGACGAACATGGTGAATGCGGAGAGGAGGTACTTCAGGTAAAGGTACCTGGGGTCTTTCTCCCGCGCCTTCTCGGCGCAGGCCTCCGCCACCATGGCGCAGTAGGCACGAAGCGCCGGGTTCGGTGGGGCGTCCAGCTCGGGACCGCCGCCGTTCCGGGAGAGGAGGATCAGGCGGTGGTGCGCCCCGAAGATCTCCTCGCGGACGCTTTCAAGAAGGCGGTCGCGGTAGTTCTCGGGGAGGTCAGCGACCTTTCGTTTGAACCGGGCGTTCATCACCTCAAGGTCGTGCAGGTCGAAGATCCCCACTTCGCAAGCGATCACACCTAGGAGGTCTCTCTTCGTTGTTGCCTCTCCCATCCGCTGGCAGGCCTTCCTGATGGTCGAGACCGATACCGACTGCCCGTTCTTCTCGTCTTCCTCCCAGTTATCAGTGAAGGGGTCGATGATGAAGGAGCAGGCATCGCGAGAACCGGCCCCGGGTGCATCGCGGGCGTCCCGGCCGATGAACCGTCGGAAGCGTTCAAGGATTCTTCTCAGCCGCATGGTCTCACTACTATTCTCCAATGAAGGTGGGGCATGGGGGTGTTTAATTCTGGTGTAGTTGCCATGGTAACAAAGACAAATGACCCCTTCTGGAACCAGACGATCCTCGGGTTGCGCCGCCTGCGGCCTTGCGGCCGTCAGTCTGGAACAGTTAAATCAGCGAGTTTGCCATATACTGCCGATATGTCGCAGGGCCACCCCATTGGATCCTTCTCCCGTCCGAGAGATATGGAATCCGAAAACCGCTTGGGAACGCTTCCCTCCATGCCCCACAATCCTTTTGCAACTTCTTTTTTGGGAATATCTTCAAGAAGACCCATTGCGCCCGATCCTGGTGAGTGGCTCGATACTTATGACCGCGCCTGCATGATCATCTACCGGGGACGGTCGAAAAAGAGGGTTATTATCGCCTATATTCCCAGCTTCTCCCGCTTCGCCTCGATGTGTGCGAGGATCCCCTCCGCTGCCTCCACCGCATCCGTCTCGACGTGGAGCACCCCGCCGGTGATGCCGGGGAGGTCTTGCGTGAGGAGTTTGACGAGGTCCGGCCCCCCGGTCACGGTCGGGACCGGATTGACGTAGGTGTAGAGACCGAGCGCGAGCGCAAACAGGGCGTCGATCGTCGCCTTCTGCTCCATGTACTCTGGAGCTGCGACGGCGACCGGGAGGTCGGGGAGGGGCACGCCGCCGAGGGCTTTGGAGACCGCGAGAAGGAGGTCGGCGCACCTACCGGTGTCGGTGCAGGTCCCAAACCCGAGCACCGGCGGTACACCGAGCGCTGAGCAGAGTCTCTTCAGCCCCGGCCCGGCCTTCTCCTTCGCCTCCGGTGAGCAGAGCCCGGCGACCTGGAGCCCGGCCACGCCGCAGCCCATCCCGAGGACCAGGATATCGCGCGCGATCAGGTTCTCCGCGACCGCGACGGTATGGACGTCCTGCCCGTAATCGCGCAGCGTGGTGCAGGAGACGAGCCCGACGACGCCCCGGATGGTCCCATCCTTGATGGCACTAAGCAACGGGTCAAGACTCCCCCCGAGCGCCTCGACGATGCTCTCTGTGGAGAACCCGACCACCGCCTCCCGCACGGGAAGACCCGGGATCGGCCTTACCTTCTCGCGCCGCTCCCGGAAGTTCTCGATCCCCATCTGGAGGAGCGCTGCCGCCTGTTCTTTTGCCTTCTCGGGGACGTACTCGAGCCTCTCCGTCCCGCCCTCAAAGACGACGACTTCGCTGACCGGGATCAGCTTGAAGTGATACTTCTCGGCGTAGAGGGGGTCGAGCGGGAGCGAGCAGTTCATGTCCGCAGCAAAGACGTCGACCGCCCCGGTGGCAAGCACCGCCTCCTGCATGATCCAGTTTCCCGTATAGCCGTAGAAGACGTCGTCCATCTCTCTCCTCTGGATCAACTCCTGTCCGGTCTCGATGTTTGCGATGATCCTAAGCCCCTTCGCCCCCACGGCCCGAGCTTTCTCCTGCCACTCGTCGGTGCGGGCGAGGTCGATGAGAGCGAACCCGAGGAAGGGTTCGTGGCCGTTCGGGAGGATGTTGACGTAGTCGGGGTCGAGCACCCCGAGGTCGACCCGCATGGGGTGCGGGCGGGGGACGCCGTAGAGGATGTCCTGGATGTACTCGAGCACGATCTGACTCTGGTAGGCCATCGCGACGCCGAGGCGCATCGCCCGCATGGCGTGGCTCGCGTACCATCCGTCGACGTTCGTGAGGGTCGAGGCGGTATCGACGATCGTCTCCCCATAGATCCCGCCGGGGAATAGCCCGAGACGCTTCCAGACCTCTTTACGCTCCTCCGGAGCGAGCCGCTCCACAATCAGGCTCGGCTCGTAGGTGAACCGGTGGAAGTCCTCCTCCACGAAGTCGCAGAGCCGGAGCGCGACCTCGGCATCGCTCCCGCTCGTGTCAATCCCGAGCCGTTCGGCAAACGTCCGAAGTTTTCCGGAATCCGCGATCGTGAACGGGGTCTTCCCTTCCGCGGTCGCCCGGAGGGTTCTCACCGCCTGCGCCGCATGAAAGTGGTAATTCGATGCCCCCATGACGTTCCGGAGGAGCATCATCCGCATCGCCATGCCGTCGGCGTTGATCCCGCAGACACCGCGCCAGTTCCGGGAGGCATCGGCCCGGCAGGGGCCGTTCGAGCAGAAATCGCATCGAGCGCCTGCCCGGCAGAAGGCGCATCGCCGGTCGGGGTCGTTCCCGAGACCCTGAGCCTCGTAGCGGTCCCAGACGTTCGACATGCCGTCCGCTTTGAGCCGCTGATAGACGGTCCTCACCGAGTCGTGGTAGGATATCCTGTCGCTCTCCATGGTCATGGTGAGTGACACTCGCCACAACCATAAGTATGTGTCGGTACCGCGGCTTACCCCTCCTCAAGGTAGCGTTTCAGCGCCACGGCGTTGTTATGCTCCTCGTCTTTAGCGGCGTAGAGAAGCGTCACGGTCCCTTCAGCCGCCTCTCTCTGGAGTTTGGCGAGCGTCTCCTCTTTTTCCTCGAGTTCGGCCCGGTAGCGCCGGAGGAACTCCTCCCACTTTGCCGGGTCGTGCCCGAACCATCGGCGCAGTTCGTTGCTCGGTGCAAGGTCTTTCTCCCACCGGTCGACCACTGCCTTCTCCTTCGAGAGACCCCGCGGCCAGAGCCGGTCGACGAGGATCCGGGTCCCGTCGTCCTCCGAGGGTTCTTCATAGATCCTCTTTGTACGCAGCATGAGGGGGGATACGGCGGCCCCTCACATAACACTGTCCCCCGCGAAAACCTGGCCGGTATTTCAGGACATTCACGAAGATCTCGATGTATATTGGTGTATGGTACACACCTGCGAAAAGTATATTACACTCGTTTCCATCCCCTGCCCCCGTATGACTGGATTGGCGAGACTCCTGATCGTCACCCTGATGATAGGGTGCGTGGCTCTCTTCTCCGGGGCGGTTGCCCAGGAGTATGGGGGCGACCAGACCCCGGTCCCGACCATGGCCGGGGGCGAGACCAATGAGACAAATGTCACCATCACGTCGCCGGAGGTTAATGCCAGCATCCCTGCTGGAAACGTCACGGTGAGCGTGAACGTCACGAACTTCACGCTCGTCGAGCCGACCGGGCAGCCGAATGTGCCGGGCGAAGGGCACCTGCACTACTACCTGGACGCCCCGATACCGACGAATGCAAGTGAACCGGCCATCCCGCCGACCGGCGGCTACGTCATCTCCACGAACCTCACCCATACCTGGGAGAACGTGACGGCGGGCGAACACAACTTCTCGGTTCAACTGGTCAACAACGACCACACGCCGCTCATTCCGCTCGTCTTTGCAACAGTGAACGTCACCGTCGATGGGAACGCGACCGAAAATGCAACGACGGTAAACATCACGGCACAGGATATCGCGTTCGATACGGAGACCATCACGGTGCCAGCGGGAGCGAACGTGACGATGGTCTTCAATAATATGGACAGCGTCCCCCACAACGTTGCAATCTATGACAGTTCTCTCCGGTCGGAAGAGATCTTCGTGGGCGATATCATCACCGGCCCTGCTGAGATCACCTACAACTTCACGGCGCCATCCGAGCCGGGAACCTACTACTTCCAGTGTGATGTCCATCCATCCATGAATGGTGACTTCATTGTGGAGTGATCGGAACAAACGGGTGTGAAGAGCTGGGCTGCTCGCTCTTCTTACCCCTCTTCTCTTCGATACCGGTACTGTGTAGATCTATCGGCTCCGGGAGCGGATCAGCGTTCGGGTAGGCATCCGATCAATCGCACTTCTACGGATCCAGCACAGCATGACTGGGCCTGTGTAATATGGTATTCAGTCAAACGGGCTTATTCTGGCAAAATTACGGCATTCTTGCGAAAAGTATATAGCACGCACATATCATCCCTGCGCCGTATGCAGAGACTGTTGAGACTCCTGATCGTCACCCTTGTGATAGGGTGTTTAACGCTCTTCTCCGGGGCGGTCGCCCAGGAGGAGA
The DNA here is from genome assembly GCF_001512385.1 of Methanoculleus sp. DTU007. NCBI lineage: Archaea > Methanobacteriati > Methanobacteriota > Methanomicrobia > Methanomicrobiales > Methanomicrobiaceae > Methanoculleus > Methanoculleus sp. DTU007. The sequence goes on from NZ_LFRO01000076.1 coordinate 4,860, forward strand.
ACGCGACTAACATGACCAACGAGACAGCAGGATCACAGACGGCGGACGGAGTCCCGCCGGAGATCGTGCAGTATGCGGCTGATTGGCCGCTACCCAATAGAGATTACGAGAATACCCGGGCAACGACAGATGTATCGATTAGCAAAGAGAACGTGAACGATCTGGCAATCGCCTGGACGTTCGATATCAACGCCACCGGCACCTTTGGCGGCGCAAGCAGCAACCCCATCATCATGGGGGACACCGTCTACTTCCAGGATCTCCACGCCAACACCTACGCCTTAAACCTCGCCGATGGTTCGGTGACGTGGGAGAAGATCTACAACAACACCACCGTGACCGGGCCGAACGGGCCGGCGGTCGGGTGGGGTAAGGTCTTCGTGACGAACGACCCCTTCTCCATCGCAGCGTTGAACGCATCGAGCGGTGAGGAACTCTGGGTGATGCAGCTCATCAACACCACGCCTCTTGCCGGGGAGATCATCGGTGAGGGTATCGACATTCAGCCCACGGTCTACAACAACCTCGTCTTCACCTCGACGGTCCCCGGACGCGGTGATGTCTTCTACCGGGGCGGCGCCGTAGGGATCCTCTATGCTCTCGACCAAGAGACCGGTGAGGTTGTCTGGAACTTCAGCACGGTCGACGACCCGGCGAGCATCTGGGGCAACCCTGAGGTCAACAGCGGCGGCGGAGCCTGGTACACTCCGGCCGTGGACACCGGGACCGGCATTACATACTGGTCGATAGCAAACCCGGCGCCGTTCGCGGGAACACCTGAATTCCCGAACGGCGCAAGTCGTCCCGGCCCGAACCTCTACACAAACACCCTGATGGCACTCGACCATGCAACCGGGGATATGGTCTGGTTCACGCAGGTTCTCCCGCACGACCTCTTCGACCACGACCTCCAGATGCCGCCGATCCTCGCCGATGCCAACATCAGCGGAGAGGATCAGAAGATCGTGATCAGCGGCGGAAAGATGGGCAGGGTCTACGCCTTCAACCGTGACACTGGCGCTATCCTCTGGGTGTCCGTCGTGGGCAGGCACGAGAATGATCATCTTGCAGCCCTCCCGCCCGGCAACACCACGGTCTACCCTGGAGCGCTCGGCGGTGTCGAGACCCCGATGGCCTACGCGAACGGCACGGTCTACGTGCCCTACGTTGACCTCTACACCAACTGGACGCCGGAAAGCTCGCTCTCCATTGGTGTTGAGGGCGCACCTCAGGCGGAGATCCAGCCGGTTCCCGAAGGTACGGGCGGGCTTGTGGCTATTGAGGCCAATAGCGGCAAGGTCCTCTGGGACAGGAAACTTGACTCCATCAACGTCGGCGGCGCAACGGTCGTCAATGACCTGGTCTTTACGGGAACGTTCAACGGGACGATCTACGCGTTTGACGCGGTGACCGGCGAAGAGGTCTGGAACTTCACTGCACCTGCAGGCATCAACGCCTGGCCTGCGGTTGCAGGAGACACCATCGTCTGGCCCTGCGGTGTCGGTGAGATGGCCCAGGTCATAGCACTCCGTCCGGGTGGTATGGCCAACGTGACCCCGACTCCGACGGTGAACGTCACTCCGGCAGCGCCAGTGAACATGACCCCGACTCCGACGGTGAATGTCACTCCGGCAGCGCCAGTGAACATGACCCCGATGCCAACAATGAACGTCACCCCGACTCCGACGGTGAACGTGACGCCAACAGTGAATGTCACCCCGGCGCTGACGGTCAACGTCACTCAGACGCCAACGGAGAACGTGACCCCGACAACCCCCGAGGCCGAGATGATGGTGAACATCTCTGCCGATAACCTCGCCTTCGACACGGAGACCATCACGGTGCCGGCGGGGGCGAACGTAACGATGGTCTTTGACAATCAGGACGGGGGTATACCTCACAACGTCGCTATCTACGACAGTCCCCTTCGATCCGAGGAGATATTTGTGGGTGAGGTCATCACCGGACCTGCCCAGATCACCTACAACTTCACGGCGCCATCCGAGCCGGGAACCTACTATTTCCAGTGCGATGTCCACCCCTCGATGAATGGCGACTTCATTGTGGAGTGAGGGAAAGACGGGACAAACCCGTCTTTCTTACCTCTTTCTCTTCACGGGTTTGGTGGGGACCCTGTGTGCGGTAACGGGGACCGGGATTTCCGTCTTGCTCGCAGTATGAAACCCTGGTCGTCCGGGTGGGCGCATCGTTGCAGAAGAGAGCCGGAGCGGGTGAAGGTGCGAACGCAGGCATTGGGCTCTCTATCTTCGGTGCGCCCAAGTAAATTATAAATATCATGTATGCCACGACCCCACCTCTCATGAGGCCGAACCTAGTCCTTCTGGCGGTGCTTCTCATCGTGGGCGCCGGCATACTGATTGCAGGGTGCGTCTCGCCGAGTGGAGACGGCATGCAGCCGATCGAGACCGAGACCCCGATAGATACGGAGACAGTGGCAACCCCTACAGATATGGAGACCGAGGAGACCCCGACGGATATGGCGACTGAAGTTACTTCAACCACCATGGAGACATTACCCGGCGCGACGGACGCGGAAGCAGGCGGCCAGACCGGGTATTGATGAGTTTGCGAAAGGATTGTAGAAGAGGGGATGGACTTCCCCGTTTTTAAATTTCAGATTGAGATTTGAGCCTCTTGTATACACTGCTCTCTCTGAAACTGATGACTCGCCTATACACCTAAGGGTGGAATTGGTGCTATCGGGCGGCAGTGTGCGTCCTAGTGCATTCGCATGTCCCGGGACGGGTCTTTCTGGATGCATCAACAGCCGTAATTTCCGGGATGCGTTTCAGAGGAAAGGCGAAGATCCATTCCAGGAGTGAGCCGGCACCTATCGGGTGAGTAGCCGGGGATCTTCCTCCATCTAGATATCTGCTATTTTGGTTTCTTCAGGATTGGTGCGGTAAAAAAAAGGGAGAATTAGTGTCTCCGCCTCGCCCAGAGGAGGAATGCCAGCGGAGCGAGGAGTGGCGCGTAGATGAGCGGTGTTACCTGTGCCTCCACCGAAACGGTGGTTGGCTCTGTCGTCGCACCCTCGGTCACGATCTCGGTGGGCGTGACGTCTAACTCCTCTCCAGCAGTTGCGTTGGTCTCACCTCCGACTGTTGCATTGGTCTCCCCGATGGGCGTTACGCTCGCCGATGCTGCAGTGATGGCAAAGGTGGAGAACCCCGGTATGATTGCCCGGAAGTGGTAATTGCGCCCTTCATTTCCGATGACTGTGGTCTCCAGGCTCTGCCAGGTGTTGTCGACGTAGCGCATGAGCCTGACATCCTCTGCGGTCGCGTCATGCTCATCGAGCCAAGCGCCGGGGACGGTGAAGACCACCGTTGCGTTGCTGATGCGTTGCGGGTTCACCCAGTTGAGATTGATCTCGAAGTACTCGTAGACGTCACCGGCGGGAGGTCTCGCCGCAGAAGGCTGAGAGGTCTCCTTTACGGTCACCATCATCCTCGGGATAGTCTCGGCTGCCGTGACGGCGACACTGCTGACCGATGAGATGGGGATATTCATAAAGGTGAACGTCTCCCCGGCTCTCAGATTCTCTCGTACTCCTGCATAGAAGGTGGGACGGCTGTCACCACTGTCGCCCCCGCCACCTCCGCCACCGCCTCCGGGGGTGGGAGTTGGTTCGGGCCCGGCGCTGGTCGTGATAGTGACTGTCGCCATCTCGATCGCGCTTCCCGCTGATGCGATCACGTCCACGGTTCCCTCCGCGAACGCGGCAAAGAGCCCGGCACGGTCGATGGAGCCTTTATCCATGTCTGATGAAGCCCAGTCAATCCGGACCCAGTCAATCTCATTCTCGTGCTGGTCAAAGACCTTAGCAGTGAACTCCTGGATATCTCCAGGCTTCACCGTTGCCGTCGGGGGCTCAAGCTCGATTCTGGTCGGGATGGAGAACGAGGGCTCAACGGTCACCTGGATCGAGCCCGAGGCACCTCCCGTTGATGCGGTCAGGGTCACGGTGCCCTCTTTGAGAGCCGTGAAGGTGCCGGACTCGTTGACTGTCCCGACGGCATCGTCACTGCTCTCCCAGGTGAGATTACCGGCAGGTATGACGCTGCCGCTCTCATCCCTCACAGTGAGTGCCAGGGTGTTGTTCGCGGCGATGGTGAAACCGGACGGGCTGACCGTGATCTGCGTAAGCGCCATGGGCGCCGGGAGAACGGTTACCGTTGCGGCCCCGGTCTCGTTGAGCCCCTCAACCGACGCGGTGATGGTAGTGGTACCTTCCCGGAGTGCCGAAAAGACCCCGTCGGATCCAATCTCACCAACGCTCGGGTCATCGGATGACCAGGTCACCTCCCCAGACACTACGCTGCCCTCCGAATCGTATGGAATCGCGGTGAATCGCCTGGTGTCACCCGCATAGACGGTGATCTCCGATGGGGTGACCACGACCCCGGAGGATTCATTGGTGACCCTCACATCCACCGTTCCGGTGATGTTTTGGCCTGATGCTGTGATGGTCGTCCTTCCTGCGGCACGAGCGGTGAAGATGCCTCCCGCATCGATGGTCCCGACGGTCTCGTCGCTACTTGTCCAGTTGATACTGCCGACAGTTATGGGGCGGCCGTTCTGGTCGAGAGCGTTCGCAGCAAAGACTGCGGTGTCGTTGACGTTCAGGGTGATTGCCGCCGGTGTGATGGCGAGGGTCGTTGCGATCGGTTCTTCTTCTCCATCATTGACGGTGACGGTAGCAGTCCCGGATACATTGTCTGCCGTCACGGTGACGTTCGTCGTTCCCACGGCAAGAGCAATGAAGGTGCCAAACTCATCGATGGTTCCGACGGTCTCGTCGCTGCTTGCCCAGGTGACCGCAACGTCGGAGACGACGTTACCGGACCGGTCAAATCCGCTGACCTCAAAGAGCAGGTCGTCGCCGACATTCAGGGTGACTGCGGACGGCTGGATCACAAGCCTTGCAAGCACCGGTTCATCAGCGTTGACGGTGATGGTTGCTTCTGCGGATATGTTTCCTGCCGATGCCGTGACGTTCGTCGTTCCCGCGGCAAGAGCGGTGAAGATGCCGTTCGTGTCAATGCTCCCGACTGTCTCGTTGCTGCTAGTCCAGTTGATCTCGCTGACGGACATGGGCTGGCCGTCCTGATCGAAGATGGTCGCCATGAATCTCTGAGTATCGTTGACCGCGAGGGTGGCACGCGGCGGCGTGATCCTGATCTCTGTTGCGATGGGCTCTACCTCGCTGTCGTTGACGGTGACGGTTGCTTCTGCGGATATGTTTCCTGCCGATGCGGTGACGTTCGTCGTTCCCGCGGCAAGAGCGGTGAAGATGCCATCGGCGTCAATGCTCCCTACGGTCGTGTTGCTGGACGTCCANNTCATCTCACGGCCACGCTGGTCAAGGACGGTTGCATTGAATCTCTCAGTCTCATTGATGGCGAGTGTAACGGTGGACGGGCTGATCGTAATGCTTGTTGCGACCGGTTCGGTCGGCGCATCCTCACTGACCGTGACGTTTGCCGTGCCGGAGACGTTGCCGGATGTCGCCGTGATCTCTGTTGTGCCCACTGCAAGAGCGGTGAAGACACCACTTGTATCGATGGTTCCGACGGTCTCGTTGCTGCTTGTCCAGTTGATCTCGCTGACGGTCATGGGCTGGCCATTCTGGTCGAGAGCGGTTGCGTTGAAGGTTATGGTGTCGTTAACGTTCAGAGTGATAGTCTTGGGAGTAACGTTGATGGTCGTCAATACCGGTTCGGTCGGTGCTTTGGGCTCGTAGACAAACATGTAAAGGTTCGAGTTAGGACTCTGGCCCCTCTGCCAGACGATCGTATTGCCGCTGGCAACAGGGTAGAGTTGCTCGTCATCGGGGCCTGCTGGTTCAAAAGCGATCATCTCTTCCCCATCACTCGAGAGGTCGTACATGTATATGGCCCGTGGCCCGTCGCGCATGTCCTCCCAGGCGATGAGACGCTCGCTGATTGTCGGCGAGACCTGATAACCTGGGGCAGTGGTGATCCGCCGCTCTGTCGCTGCCGGATTGTCGAGGTCGGCCATATAGATCTCAGGGTTCGTAGTCCCGTGCCGGTAGTCCTCCCAGGCAATAAGGCTCCCGGACAGCGAGGGCCAGGACTGATACAAGGGAGACGTGGCAGTCGTGGATACCCGGCCAACTACCGATCCCGCCTCGATATCATAATACCAGAGTCGCTCCCCACTGTCAGATTCGTTCACCCAGGCGAGATACCTCTCGGAGAGCGCTGGCCTGAATTCGGTCCCCACAGTCGAGAAAGGAATCGTCGTCTTTGCGTTGGCCTCGATGACGGCCTTCACGGCTCCGGCGCCGATGTCGTAGAGGACGATGTTTGTCTTGCCGGTACTGTTGTCGTACCAGGCGGCGTAGTTTCCGCGGACTATGGGCAGCCACTGATAGCCGGAATCGTTGGTGAGCGGTCTCTCTTCACGAGTGGAGATGTCATAAAGATAGATATCCGAGTTTCCGTTCCGGCTATCCTGCCAGACGATGTAGTTCCCCGAGATGGACGGCATCGCCTGCGAGGCAGGATCAGTCGTTATCCTCTCGCCGGTGTAACTGCCGAGCGATCTTCGGAAATCGCCTACGGTTCCAAGATAGATGTCGTTGTTGCCGTTCCGGTCGTCTTGCCAGACGATTCTGTCGCCGTCGATATCCGGGCGGTCCTGCGCTCTGTCGAAGCCACGATATATGTGCTCCCCCGGCGCAGCCTCTATCGCCATAACCGGTGATATCAACAGTCCGAGAACAACAACTGTGCACAATAGTGCCAGATGTGTATATTTAGTCATTCTTTCCCCCCTTGCTTGATAACACTCCACCTGCGGGATCGTCGATGCATACCTTACGGTACGCACAAACGGGCTGGCTAAAGCAGGCGCTCGGCCGAGCACCCGGCAGGTGTACTGCGAATTCCAATCAAGACCCGGTCATAGGGCAACCGGTGAATGGGTGAATAG
>NZ_LFRO01000040.1:0-16619 GCF_001512385.1 Methanoculleus sp. DTU007
TCGCACTTCTCGGTGTCTACGGTAAATGTGGTCTTGGTCTGCAATGCGGTCTGGCGCGGCCTGCCTGCCTCGTCGCCGCCTTCGAATGCGGGGACGTCGCGGTTGATGGCGTCTCTCGGGCAGACGTCGTCGCAGATGGTACACCGGTTGCACTTCTCTTCGTCGATCACGGTGACCATGTCATAAGTGGGGAATCCTTCCTGCTCAAGGATCGGGAGGCGCTCCTCGCCGTCGATCTTGAGTGTCAACGCGTTGAAGGGGCACATGATGACGCAGACGCCACAGTACGAACACTTCTCAGGGTTGACGTCGATGGGCTCTGCATAGTCGATGGCTCCGCGGCGTGTCGCACCGACGGGTCCGAGCGCGATCGCCTCTTCAGGGCAGGCGTCGACACAGATGCCGCAGCCTGTGCAGGTCTCTGCGTTCAGGATCAGGTTGTTGACCGCCTTCAGGAGCCTCTGCTCCATGATGACGTTCTGGCCTTCCCGCGTTTTTGAATACTTTGGAAACAGTGCCATATTCTAGTATCACTCCTAGGCTTCCGCTTTTCGGGCCTTGGCCCGGCTCTCCCACGGTCCTGCAAGCTTGATGACTCCATAGGGGCATGCCTGGACGCATACACCGCAGCCGGCGCAGAGCTCTGAGTTGAAGTCAAGGATGACGGCCTTGCCGTCCCGGACCTTGTAGATCTTGTCCTTGGTTGCTGGGTCTTCAGTGTAGAGCTCGAGAGCGTCGACCGGGCATGCCACCACGCAGTTGTTGCAGCCTGTACATCGTTCCATATTGATGTGCAATGCAAATGCCATGGTATCACGCACCAGATCTGATCGATTTAAAATCGATATAAAAAGAGTTGTCAAAGAATATACATAAACTTTCTGAAATTCGACAGCCTTATATTCCAGAATACTGATTATCTCTTAGATTTTATAAATTAAGGAAGTTACTATGTTGGTCCGATACTCAAAACGTGGGCATATATCCCTTTTTTTAGTGGATGAAGAAAACGAAATGGTTATATTGTGGATTTACCCTTTTGCTGAAAATCGGTGGCCAGTCCCGGTCAGTAGCGTTGAGACCAGGTAAGATCTCCCAGAAGCCACAAGATCATTGTTGTTCCGCTCTTTTCTGATGTCCGGTATCTCTTGCGCGGTTGGAGAAGCAACGAATTTCGCATCCATCGTCTCTCCTCCCTTCATGCCGGGTGCTGGAGTTTTCACTTCGCCTCTGGTCATACCCCTCTCCCGCAACCTCTACCCCGTGACATGATTCCTCCCACAGGAGCTCGTGGTTCCGGATGGCTGCAGATCTCGTTCGTCGATCCCTATACTGTTTTCCTGCCTGGAGCAGTGGGTCTTCGATGAGCGACCGAAGGTGTTGGGCAACCATGCCGCTCTGATCGCCGGCAGCATAAATGGCCTGCTCGCCCTTTTTCGAGAAAAAAAAGAAACCTTATTCTGTCCGGATTGTAACATTGTAGCAAACGAGGTGTAGTTTATTCATGGAACTGAATGGCGTAACTATCGATGACACCTACGCAGAAGCTTTTCCGACCTGGGTGGCACGGCCCATTATTACCGCCGTCACTGAGGAATGGGCATACAAGGCAGCAGTTGAGGCTGTTGGGTTTGCCACCTCGACCATCGGATGTCCGGCGGAGGCAGGCATCGACTGCTTTGTTCCCGCCGACGAGACCCCCGACGGACGGCCCGGCTATGCGATCCTGATCTGCGCGAGCAAGAAGAAACTCAAAGAGCAGGTCGTGGAGCGCCTCGCTGAGTGCGTCCTCACGGCACCGACGACGGCGGTCTTTGACGGTCTCGCCGACGTCGTCGCCGAGGTCCCGGAGAAGATCCCGGTCAAGCTCCACTTCTTCGGCGACGGCTACGAGGAGAAGCGTGAGGTCGGCGGCAGGACGGTATGGGCCATCCCGATCATGGAGGGCGAGTACATCGGCGAGGAGGAGTTCGGCATCGTCAAGGGTGTTGCGGGCGGCAACTTCTTCATCATGGGCGAGAATCAGATGGCTGCTCTCACCGCTGCCCAGGCGGCGATCGACGCCATTAGCGGCGTCTGCGGTGTCATCACGCCATTCCCCGGCGGCATCGTTGCAAGCGGCTCGAAGGTCGGGAGCAAGAAGTACAAGTTCATGGGCGCAAGCACGAACGAGGCCTACTGCCCGACCCTCCGCGAGAAGGTCGAGGACAGCAAGGTCCCCGAGGGCGTCAAGGCAATTTACGAGATCGTCATCGACGGTGTCGACGAGGACTCGGTCAAGACCGCGATGGCTGAGGGTATCCGGGCGGCGTCCAAGGTGCCGGGCGTAGTGCGCATCAGCGCCGGGAACTTCGGCGGCAACCTCGGACCGTTCAAGTTCGAGCTGAAGGACGTTCTGGCGGACTATCTCTAAATCTCTTTTTTTGTGGTGGCCATTGGGGCCGGTGAAGGCTTCATGGTGCGCTGAAGGTGCTGGGACACCTATATTGAAACACCGTTACGAAATCTAATATTTGCTGGAGTTACCCAAGTTGATGCTCTGATGGGCTGCAGAATCGTGTTGTCGGTCAGCCGTAAACCTCTAACATAGGTTCCTGAGCGACTTCTGTGAAGAAACTGGATTAAACTTCCGTCTCAAGCAACAGCACGGATTCCTGGGGGGAATCGCCTCGCAGGGGGGTGGGGACAGGGGAGGGGGGAGTATCCCCCCTCGCACCTATCGGTGCTCGAGCTCCGGTCCTTCGGACCGTCGCACTCCCCGTCAGCCCCTCCCCCCAAGTGCGATAGCCCCCACGGTCCAGAGTATGGGCTTTCCATCGCTATTCGCTTGTTCTTTCGTTATAGGAAAACTAGTCCCTGCATACCACATACCCACCACCCCATCTCCCTCAACCGCGTGAAACAACCGCCCGTTCCCCCTCCTCACCCTCCAGGGAGCCGAATCTCCGCCATCTGCCCCCACCCGATCGATCCCCTTAAATACCGTTATCAACGACATTCTTGTTAACGATAATTTCGGTGACATCATGATTACACTCACGCCTGATGAAGTCAGGGCCCGGTTCGGGCCGATGTTCTCGATGAAGTACCTCGTTATGGTCGATCAGAAGGCCGGTCTTGCGGAGATTCGCGAGCAGTGCCGGGCCCGAGGGACCATCGAGTGGGACGCGGCGAACCGGGTACGGGCGAGGGGTGCGGTGGAGTCCTGTCACGTCGAGGGCACGACGATGACGATGCTCGCTCGACTGGGGGTTTCGCCGGCGAAGTTCGGGGCTGCAAGCAAGGAGATCGGCGGCCAGGCGCTTGAGGGGGTCGAGGTTGTCGGGGACGAGGTGGTGACGACCTGGTCGGGGATTGCGGGTGCCGGTGTCGGCATCGCCGCCTGTCTGACCCAGGCGCCAGGGGTGACCCGGGCAGAGTATCCATCCGAAGAAGACCTCCGGATCGGAGGAGCCCGGATCTGCCGGGTGAGGATCACATCCCCGCTCTACGAGAAGGTGACGATCGGGATCGACGATACCGACACCCGCGAGGAGGGCGCCACGTGGGTCCTCGCGCTTAAGTGCGCCGAGGGCTGCAAGATCCCCGGGGTGGAGTACCTGGACATGCGCCTTGTGCAGTTAAACCCGGCGGTCCCGAAGAAGACCACAAACTGTGTCAGTTCCGCCCTGAACTTTGCCGTCCGACCCGGAAAGGTAGATGAGCTCCTCGAGTACGTCCGTGACTTTGTCGAGTCGGGTGCGGTCAGCAACGACACCGGTATCGCGGTCTACCGAGGGATCACGTTCGCGGAAGAATCCCCCTACTTAAAGCGGGTCAAGACCGAGCTCCTGACGGTCGAGGAGGCGGAAGCCGAGGCCGCCCGGATGGGCGTCCAATTCATCGACTCGAACGGACGAAAAGGTCGGATTGGAGCGCTCGGTGCCGTTCTCTGGGGGAACCGGGGCGCTGAGGCGGCTGGACTTTATGGAGAGACTCTCTGATCCATACATAATTCGGTATCCGCAGATCGTCGCGGTGGCCGATGAGAACGGTAGGCAGGTAGAACTCATCGAGTTCTTCGACTGCATCGGCGGGGCGATGTGGGTGAAGCACCACTATGCAAAGAGCCCTCTCGTCCGCTCTATCCGCACCGTTGGTCCAACCAACCGCTACTTGCTCTCGACCGGCAACGTCGACCTCGCGCTCCAGGGCTCCTTCTTCCCGGCGGGGATCGCCGCTGTCGCCGTTGATGACGACGAGATCGCCGTCACCTACCGTGGTCTTGGCGGCGGCGGCGTAGGCGCATCCATCTGCCGTGCCACCGCGAAAGGCGTCATCCGCGAAAAGAGCGATCCTGCCGGCGGTGGGCGGCTTGCGGGCTCAACCATCTGGCTTCCCCGGCGTGAGCGGGTGATCATCGGGATCGACGACACCGATACTCCGGAGGAAGGAGCCACCTGGACGCTGGCCCACAACATCGCGAGAGCCGTCGAGGACGACCGTTCCCGCTACCTCTCCCACACCATCGTCCAGCTCTACCCCGTCCCCTACCGGACCAAGAACTGTGTCGCCATCGCCTGCGAGTTTGCCACCACCGACCCCTCCGGGCTGGTCCGGCGCTTCCATGAGTATCTGGAGGAGTACACCCTCTCGGATGATACCGGGATGGCGGTCTGGCGTGGGTTCGATCCCGCGCCGCTCGAAGCGTTTGGAAGACGCGTAAAGCAGGGCGAGGTCACTCATGACGACCTTGCTGCACTCGACGACGAACGCCTCTCCATCGTCATGGACGGCAGAGGTATGATCGGGGCGGTGGCGGCGATCCCCTTTGCCACGCGGTATGAGGAGGCACTGGCGCTATGGACTGGATCCGGCTGAAAGCCCGGCTGCTTGAGGTGGGCTCCGTCCGCCTCTCCGGAGAGCCTGCGGAGCCTTACATCTCCCATTCGACCGCCGGCCCCTCTGCCGGGTCGCCCGGTTCACTTTTCTTTTCCGATGGCGGCGGTCGAAGGGTCCGCCTCGGCATCAACGAGGCAAGTTCCATCGAGATCGTCCACCGGGGGAGAGGCGAGGCCGACCTCTTCATCGACGGCAGCGCGCTCCGCGGCGTCCTCGAGCCTGCCGCCCACCACTGTCCCCGCCAGGCCTATATCACCGTCAGCGGAACGTGTATCTTTCACTGCCGTTACTGCCCGGTACCCGATCTCCCTGGCCGCCGGAAAGAGGTTGCCGAGATCGTCCGCATGGTCGAGGATGTCGCCGACCGTATCGATGCCATTGCAATCACAAGCGGTGTCGCCTCCTCGATCGAAGAGGAGGAGGCTTATGTCCTTGAGGTCGTTGCGGCGCTCCGCCACTTTGATCTTCCCATCGGCGTCTCGATCTATCCGGGGCCAGAAACCCCGGTCAGGCTCCATGCGCTCGGTGTTGCGGAAGTGAAGTTCAACATCGAGGCGGCGACGGAGGGCATCTTTCGCGAGATGTGCCCCGGTCTCTCCTGGGACGGGATCTGGGAGGCGCTCGCCTCCTCCGTCGTACTCTTCGGCAAGGATCGAGTCCACTCGAACATCATCGTCGGCCTCGGGGAGACCGACGATGACCTGGAGCGGGTGATGGAAGACCTCGCCGCGATCGGTGTCATCCCGGTCCTCCGGCCGCTCACCCCGGCGGCGGCCCTCGCCGACCGGCCCCGCCCCTCCGCCGAACGGCTGCTCCGGCTCCATAGGGTCCATGAGAGGGTTCTCCGGGAGGCCGGGCTTGATCCGCGTAGGACGCTGACGATGTGCGCGGCATGCACTGGGTGCGACCTTGCGCCCGGGAGGGACGCATGAAGGGATCAGAGGCGCTTGCTCTCGCTCTCCTCCGGTCGGCCGATCGATGTTATACTGTTTCCGGCTACCCGATATCGGACCTCGCCGCCTCGGCGGGTGCTGCGATCACCGTAAACGAAAAGACTGCGCTCGAGTATGCCCTCGGCGACTCTCTCTCCGGGCGGAGGGCCGCTGTGATCGTCAAGCACGTCGGCCTCAACGCCTGTGCCGACCCGCTCGTGCACGCCACCGTCCAGGGCCTCCGGGCGGGTGTTGTGGTGGTCGTCGGCGACGACGTGCGTGCGGCGGCTTCAGACATCGTCCAGGACTCCCGCTACTACGGCGAGGTGGCGCAGGTCCCGGTGCTGGAACCGGACGGTGAGACGCTCGGTCCGGCGGTCGAGGCGGCGTTCGAGGCCTCCGAGACCTTCTCAAGGGTCGCGATCCTTCGGGTCACGCCCGACCTCCTTGACGCCGATCTGCCGGACATCCCCGTTCCCCGGAGCGACCGAAAGGGTTGCCTTGCAGACCCGGACCTCACGATGGCCGGCCGGGCAGAGGCCGCGGACCGGCGGACCGCAGCGATGTTTGCCTGGTCGCGATCATCGCCGCTAAACCGGCTCTCCGGCGGCAAAGACCGCATTGTCACCGTCTACCCGCCCCCCATAGGCCCGGACGCACCCGTTGAGGTTCACGAGGTCGGCCGTCCCTTCCTCCGGGAGCACCGCTTGCTCGCTCCTCCCGACATTGCCGGAGAGCCGGAGCGGCACGCTTTGCGAGGTTACTCGCGGACATTCTGCCGGGACTGCCCGTTCCATCCGGTCTTTGGCATACTCCGCGAGCGAAAGATGTGGGCGGTCTGCGACGCCGGATGCGCCATCCTCGCGATGAACCCACCCTACCGTGTCGGTATCGCAACCTATGGGCTCGGCTCGTCGGTCGCTGTAGCGGCGACCGGACCGGGCGTTGCGCTCACCGGCGACTACGCGCTCCTGCACTCCGGGATCAATGCTCTCATCGATGTCTACGAGCGCAAACTTCCCCTCCTCTGTATAGTCCTCGCGAACAACCGGATGGGGATGACCGGAGGTCACCCCGTCCCCGAGATCCTTCGCTACATCGCCTGGGCCGATCCGGTGGTCTGTGCCGCGGATGACACGGCAACGCTTCGCCGGCTCCTTATTCCCCCAAAGGGAGGGCCCAGGACGGTGGTGGTCGAAGGCGCCTGCCCCAATGGTGGACGACATGAAACCGTGGCATATCGAGATCTGTGATGTAACGCTGCGAGACGGGGAGCAGACCCCCGGCGTCTCGTTTACCCGTGACGAGAAGATGGCTATTGCACAACTGCTTGACGAGATCGGCGTGGAGGTGATTGAAGCCGGTTTCCCCGTGGTCTCGACGGCCGAGAAGGAGTGTGTCGCCGCCATCGCCCGGAGCGGTCTTGATGCACGGGTCTGCTGCCTCGCGCGAGCGCTCAAGCCCGATATTGAGGCGGCGCTCGATTGCGACGTTGACATGGTCAGCATCTTCATTGCGACCTCGGACCTCCATATCCGGCACAAGTACCGCAAACCCCGCAAGGAGGTGCTCGAAGACGCTCTCAATATGGTTGAGTTCGCCTCCGATCACGGTGTTCAGGTGCGTTTTGCGGCTGAGGACGCCTCGCGGACCGACCCGGCGTTCCTTATTGAGATGTATACCCGTGGTGCCGAGTACGGGGCCGACCTTGTCAGTTTCGCGGATACCGTCGGGTGCCTTACACCGCTTGAGATTCATGCGATCGTCTCGGAGATCCTCGATGCGGCCCCTCTCCCGCTCTGTATTCACTGCCACAACGATCTCGGGTTTGCGTCCGCAAACACCATTGCAGCCGCGGCCGCCGGGGCGTTCCAGCTCCACACCACCGTCAACGGGATCGGGGAGCGTGCGGGCAATGCGGCGCTTGAGCAGGTGCTCGTCGCCCTCCGGATGAAAGGCGGAGTCGACCGCTACGATCTTGGCCGCCTGCTGGAGATCTCGCGGCTGGTTGCCGGGTGCTCGGGCGTGGCCCCGGAACGCACCCGGCCGATCGTCGGCGAAAACGCCTTTGCCCACGAGAGCGGAATCCACATCGCCGCCATCCTTGAAGACCCCTCAACCTACGAATACATCCCCCCGGACCTGGTGGGCGGCGAACGCCGGTTTGTCCTCGGGAAGCATACCGGGAGGCGGGCGCTTGAGCATATCGCAAAAGCCCATGGGTTCGACCTCTCCGATGCGGAGGTGCGGTGGGTGCTCGAGCAGGTGAAGCAGAAGAGTGAGGGGAAGTGCAGCGTCACCCCGGAGGTGCTCTGCGGGCTTCTCCGGCAGGCAAAAGAGGAGGTCCTCCCGTGAGCACGCTCTCTGAGAGAATCCTCGGCGGACCGGCGGGGACCTACGTCGACCGTGAGGTCGATCTCGCGTTTGCCCACGACGGAACCGGCGTCCTCACCCGGGAAGCGCTCCGGGAGATGGGGGTGGAGCGGCTCCCACACCCAGAGCGCCTGCATCTCATATTCGACCACATCGTCCCGGCAAACACCGGTACAACTGCGACCCTCCAGGCAGAGCTCCGGGAGTACGCCCGGGCATCGGGGGTGGAACTCTCCGACGCCGGCACCGGGATCTGTCACCAGGTGATGAGCGAAGGCATCGTCCGGCCCGGCATGGTCGTCGTCGGGGCCGACTCCCACTCCTGCACCCTCGGTGCCTTCGGTGCGTTTGCCACCGGGGTGGGGGCAACAGATATGGCGGCGATCTGGGCCTCGGGAGCCACGTGGTTCCGCGTCCCGGAGACGATCGCGATCAATCTTTCGGGCACGCTCTCCGGTGCGGCGGAACCAAAGGATCTCGCTCTAACCTATGTTGCAAAACTCGGGATGGAGGGGGCGACCTACCGGGCGCTGGAGTTCGTGGGCGATGGAGCGGCGACGATCTCCATGGACGGGCGGCTGACGCTCGCGAACATGGCGGTTGAGACCGGAGCAAAGGCAGGGATCTTTTATGCCGACACGACAACTATCCGTTATCTCTCGGAGTACGGAATTGCAGCATCGCCCCAGACACTGGAGGAGTGCCGTTATGAGCGAACCCTGGATATCGATCTCGCCGATATCGTGCCCCTCGTCGCGGTCCCGCACCGGGTGGATACCGTACGGGAGGTTGAAGAGGTCGCAGGGACGCATCTCGACCAGGTCTTCGTCGGGACCTGCACGAACGGCCGCTACGAGGACCTTGCCCGGTTCGCCCGGATCGTCCGGGGGAAGAAGGTTGCGGTTCGCACCCTGGTCATCCCAGCCTCGCGGGCGGTGCTCGCCCGGGCAATCGCCACCGGCGTCCTCGCGGATATTGTGGAGGCGGGGTGCATGGTGATGACTCCCGGCTGCGGGCCGTGTCTTGGTGCGCACGCCGGCGTGCTCGGCGAGGGTGAGGTCTGTCTCTCCACCGCCAACCGGAACTTCAAGAACCGGATGGGCGTCGGGGGCGAGATCTACCTCTCGTCAGTCGCCACCGCCGCCGCGAGCGCTATTGCCGGTGAGATAACCGTCCCGGAGGTGGTATAAGTGCAGGGAGCCGGACCGGCAGTCTGTATCGGGAGCGACATCGATACCGACCTCATCATCGCGGGCCGCTACCTCAGGACGAAAGACCGCTCGGTCTGGGCGGAGCATGCCTTCGAGGACCTGGACCCGGCACTTGCCGGCCGCCTTTCGGGTGCGGTCATCGTCGCCGGAAGGAACATGGGGTGCGGGTCGTCCCGGGAGCAGGCGGTCATCGCCCTCCGGGAGGCCGGGGTTGTCGGGATCGTCGCCGAGTCGTTCGCCCGGATATTCTTCCGGAACGCCATCAACGTCGGTCTCCCGGTTATCGAGGCCACCGTCCCCTGCACCGACGGCGCCCATGTCGCCTTCGACCTCGATGCGGGGTGGGTGGAGGTGGACGGGAAGCGGTATCCCGCCCGCCCGCTCTCGGAGAGGATGGTCGCCATCCTCCGGGCCGGCGGGCTGGTTCCATACTGGAGGTCGCGCCGATGATCTTTCCCACCCACTGTAAGTTTGTCGGGTCCGCGACCACCATGCCGTACGGCGAGCGGGCCTACTTCCTCTCGCGCTATCTTATCCATGAGGGACCTAGCGGCACCGAGGTGCTTGAGGTGGAGACCGACCCGAACGGGACCGGGCTGATGCGAAAGGTGATAGCACGTCGGGTACTTGCCTCCGGTGACGATGTCTACTGCTACCCGGATCGCGTGAACATTCATGATCGAACATTCTTAGTACAGGAAGCCTTGCGGTCCGGCCGCCGGTGCACCGTATTCACCGGGCATGGCGAGCAGACCACATTCGTGCTCGACCCGGACCTCTCAGGGTTCCTCCACATCCACGTTTATGATATCACCCCGCCCCGCCCGCACCTCTCGGCCACGATCGGCGACCTCGAGAAGACCGGGATCTTTGGCGACCTCGAGGTCATCTTCGAGCACCACGTCCGGGATATCCGCGAGTTCGGGGCCGACGTCTACCCCTGCCGTGCTGCTGGGTTCTCCCGCACCCTCGATGCCGACCCGGTCTGGCCGGGCGACCGGGTTGCAGGCTGCCAGACGGGAAGAGACCTGGTGCGGGAGTGCTGTGGGGACGGTGTTGTGGTTGAGAACATCTGCCCGCTCGAGGCGGTCGCGGCCGAGCCCTTCATCGCGCGATGCTGCCGGAGCGAACGGGCCGGGATCGGGCACTGGAACGGCCGGTTCGGCGCCGTGGTCCACTGGGGAGCGTCGCCATGGGATATTGCCGACGCGGTTCGGCGGGTCGTGGCCGCATGGAGGGAGCAGCATGGTGAAGGTCGCGGTCGTTGAGGGCGACGGCATCGGGCACGAGGTCATCCCGGTCGCCCGGGACCTCCTTGAGGCGGTGCGTCCGGACCTCGAGTTCTTCGATGTCGAGGTGGGCTACGGCCGGTGGGAGCGGACCGGGAGCGCCTGCGATGAGGAGACGATCGCCGATCTCCGGTCGGCGGACGCCATCCTCTTTGGTGCCATAACGACGCCGCCGGACCCGGAGTACCGGAGCGTCCTTGTCCAGATCCGCAAGGCTCTCGACCTCTACGCGAACGTCCGTCCCATCCGGGGCGAGGGGGTCGATGTCGTCATCGTGCGGGAGAACACCGAGGGGCTCTACTCCGGCATCGAGTGGACGGAGCCTGTTCGGGCCTGCACTCTCCGGGTCGTCTCACGGCAGGGGAGCGAGCGGATCGCCCGCTATGCCTGCACCCTTGCAAAGTCCCGCCGCCACCTCACTGTCGGGAACAAGGCAAACGTCTTGAAGTCCGACTGCCTCTTCGTCGATATCTGCACTGCGGAGGCCGTCCGGGCGGGGGTTCCCTGCAGGACGAGTTACATCGATGCGCTCTGCCTCGATCTTTTGATGCACCCGGACCGCTACGATGTGATCGTGACGACCAATATGTTTGGGGATATCCTCTCCGATGCCGCCGCCTACCTGGTGGGAGGACTCGGGATGCTGCCGAGTGCGAATATCGGAGACCGGCACGCTCTCTTTGAGCCGGTCCACGGGAGCGCTCCGGATATTGCGGGGAGAAACATTGCAAACCCCGTTGCTGCCATCAGGAGCGCCGCGATGCTCCTCGCCCACCTCGGGGACCCCGCGTCAGCAGCGGCCATGGAAGCGGCCGTCGGACGGGTGCTTTCTGCAGGCATCCGGACGCCCGATCTCGGAGGCGACGCCGGCACCCGGGAGTTCGGGGCGGCGGTGCTCCGCGAGGTCGGGCGGGGGAAGGCCTAAAGACTCCCGGCGCCGAGAGTTAGAGTATGGTTCTGGTGGGATGCCACGTCTCCATCGCCGGCTCGATCGATCTTGCGATCCAGCGGGCCATCGATGCGGGCTGTGATACATTTCAGATCTTCTCCCGTAACCCCCGGGGCTGGAAGGCAAAGGATCTCGACCCCGCCTCAATCGATGCGTTCAGGGCGGCGCTGAGCGCATCGGGGATTGGTCCCGTCGTCGACCATATGCCCTACCTCCCAAACCTGGCTTCGCCTGACGATGCGATCTATGAAAAGTCGGTTGAGGCGCTTACCGGTGAACTCCGGCGGTGCAGTCTCCTCGGGATACCCTACCTCGTGACCCACCTCGGGCATCACCGGGGCTCCGGGGCCGATGAAGGGAGGGAGCGGGTGATTGCTGCCGTCAACCGGGCGCTCGCCGATGCGGGGGAGAGCGGCGTGATGCTCCTCCTTGAGAATACCGCCGGGGAGAAGAACAGCGTCGGGTCGACCATCGCCGACCTTGCCCGGATCCTTGATGGGATCGATGCCGACGGGAGAGTTGGGGTCTGTTTTGATACCTGTCATGCTTTTGCTGCCGGCTACGATCTCCGGACGGCGGAAGGGGTCGGGGCTGCGTTTGGAGAACTCGATGACCTGATCGGTCTATCCCGTCTCCGCGTCGTCCACGTCAACGACTGCAAGGGCGAGCTCGGGAGCGGGCTTGACCGGCACGAGCATATTGGGCTTGGGTCCATCGGGGAGGCGGGATTCAGGCACGTCTTCCGTCACCCGGGCGTTCGCGGTCTTCCCCTCATCTGCGAGACGCCGGTCGACGGGAGGCGAAACGATGCCGGAAATATCGCAAAGGTCCGTGAGCTTGCGGGGGCGTAAGCTCCCCTGGACGCTCCTCTGGTGAGATCGTGCCGAAGGTTGTGTTCCGTTGGCACCCGGGGTATATTGCATCTTGAAATTTTTATATTAATATAAAAATTCTCCTCGACACCTCTAGATTATAGAAATATTTTTATATAGACTATTCTATCCTTCAACGCGCAAACCCTCTACCCTGAGAAATCCGGTTGTCTCCTGGATTTCATAGGATTCCATTTGTGCGCCCGGGAGAGTATTCTGCTCTCCCGGTGTGCGCACAGGTACCATCGTATGGGACGAAGGGGGGCGTTCTCATCATGGTGGTAATACATGACTGGATGTAATATTCTGATTCTCGTATGTACCGTCGTTGCCCTTGGATTACTGGCATCGCCTTCCATGGCCGGGGAGATGGCTCCAGGGAATGTAGTCCCGGTCTCTATCGAGGCGGGACCACAGGAGTACCCCGACATTGACGGAGATATGATCGTCTGGGTCGACGGCAGAAAGTCGATCTACTATTCGAGCGGTCCCGGCGTCAGGGCGTGGAGCGTTGCGGGCGAGGGGGGATCCCCGTCCGTGTCAGGGGATTACATTGTCTGGGAGGAGATCCTGAACATGAGCCTGGATATCTGTCTCTTTGATCTATCGGGTGGCGTGACGAGGGTGCTCACCGACGACCCGACCGACCAGTGGATGCCCGTCATTTATGGGGAACGTGTGGCCTGGTACGATGCACGGAGCGGGAGCACGGATATCTGCCTCTACGATATCGGGACAGGCAACGAGACCTTCATCTCCTGCTCGCCGGTGACCGAGTGGAGGCCCGCGCTCTCGGAGAGGTATCTCGTCTGGGAAGAGGGCTCCGGAAACGGAGACATCTGGCTCTACGATATCCTGACCGGGGAGCGGCGTCAGATCACCGAAAACAGTGCACGCCAGACCTACCCGTCGATATCGGGGAGCCGGATCGTCTGGGAGGACTACCGGAACGGAGCTCCGGATATCTATCTCTTCGACCTCGAGGACCCTGCCGCCGGGGAGCAGAGGATCACCGATGACCCGGCCGAACAGGTCTCCCCGGCGATCGATGGCGACCTCATCGCCTGGGAGGACAAGCGGGACGGGACCTGGAACATTTACATCTGCGACCTTGCTCTCGGGACGGATAAGCAGATGCCGGTCGCTCCTTCCTCGACCGAACAGCTTTACCCGGCCGTCAGCAATGATCGGATCGTCTGGCAGAACGGCCGCGGCGAGAGGTCGGATATCTACGCCTTCACCTACTTCCGCGGAGCAATCCCGGTGGCGGAGTTCTCGGCAAACCCGACCGAAGGGAACGCGGTGCTCTACGTCCGGTTCACCGATCTCTCGGCCGGCGACCCGGACGCCTGGGAATGGGACTTCGGCGACGGGAACACCTCGACCTCACGGGACCCGTGGCACTTCTACGAGATCCCCGGGGACTACACCGTCTCGCTCACGGTGCATAATGCGTTTGGGTCCGACACCGTCACGAAGACCGATCTCATCCACGTAGGCCCCCCGGAGCCGCCGGTCATCGACTTCCGTGCGGTGCCGTTGTCCGGCCCGGCGCCCCTTACAGTCCTGTTTTACGGCGATTCCCCGGATTATGCGACGGCCTGGCTCTGGGACTTCGGCGACGGCGCGACGTCGTCGCAACGGGATGCGCGGCACCGCTACGATCGCCCCGGGGTCTATAACGTCTCCCTGACCTGCGACAACGCGGGAGTCAGCGCGACGCAGACGAAGTACAACTACATCACCGTCTATCCTGTAACCCCGATCGTAACCCCGACGGTAACCCCGACCGTGACTCCGACCGTGACTCCGACCGTGACTCCGACCGTGACTCCGACCGTGACCCCGACGGTGACTCCGACCGTGACCCCGACGGTGACCCCAACGGTAACGGCTAACGCAACGCCGACGCAGACTCAGACGCCCACCCCGACCGCGACGCAGACATCCGCGGGCGGCGGAGGTGGAGGGGGAGGAGGCGGTGGTGGTGGCGGAGGTGGCGGCGGCGGATTCGTCCCGGCAAGCCCCGGCTGGAGCACACCAACGACCGCTCCCACGCCGACCTCCACCGCGACGGCCAGGCCCACTCCTCATGAAGCCGACGCCGGCAGCCTGCACCTCGGGGAGGGCGGCCTCGTCGACCAGGTCGCCAGGATCCGTTCGGCCGACGGGGTCGTGACCCTCACGATCGCGGAGGGCATCCGTGCTCTCGATGCCGCCGGTAGCCCGCTCACGGCAGTGACCCTTGCGGTGATCGATGCGGCTGACGTGCCCGCGGCGCCCGGCACGTATGTCTTCGTCGGTTACGCCTGCACCACCGGGCCGGAGGGGGCGTCATTCTCCCCGCCGGCGACGCTTGCATTCAACTTCACGGAAGAGCAGTGGGACGCCGTCTACAACGAGAGCGTCCGGGGCGGGCTCGTGGTGCAGCGATACAACCGGTCTGCCGGCGCCTGGGAGGAAGTCCCCACCACCGTCGTCCCGGAGACCCGGAGCGTCACGGCCGAAGTCATGCACTTCAGTGCGTATGCGCTCTTTGCCGCGGCACCCGAGGACGGCGCCGCACAGGCGGCCGCCGCCGATACCGGCCAAAAACCCGCGGCCGGGCGTGCGGTCCCGTATGCGCACCTCATCCCGGGCTTGCTCGCCCTCATCATTGCGGGGGCGGGGGCGCTCCTCTACTTCCGAAAGGATGAGCCCTGAAGGGAAAAACCGTTCAGAAAAAAAGATGAGGGGGTTACCCTCTCCGTCCCCTCCCAGCGAGGAGGAGGAGCAGCGCCGCACCGGCGGCTGCCGCACCGAATCCCGGTGCCGCCGTCGGGGCGGGACTCACCGGCTCCGTGATGCCGGCCAGCCAGGCGGCGCTGGTGTCGGGGGAGAGGAACTGGATGCCCGCGAGGGTGTATCCATCGGGAGTGCTGGCGGCCCCGTAGATCCCGGTGGCGGTGAACGCCGTATCCCACAGGATCGTCCCGTCAGCATCCGTCCCGAAGACGAATCCCTCTCCGCTCCGTATGTTCGTGCCTGCAACCACGTACCCGCCGGAGGGCCGCACCTCGACGGCGTATCCGGAGAGCCCCTCCATGTTCCGGAGCCAGACTTCCTCTCCGTCTCCATCGACGAGGCCGTACCAGTAGTTGCCCGAGTAAACGAACCGTCCGTCGCCGGTCGCCTCGACGTCGAAGATGACCGGGACCCGGTAGTTCTTATGCCAGAGCGTGTTGCCGTCGGCATCCATCCGGATCAGGAAGGCGTCCCCGATGTTGTAGGTGAAGGGCGACGTCGTGCCCCCGATGACGTAGCCGCCGTCGGCGGTCACGGTACCTGCATTCGCGGAGAGCCCGGGGAACGTCCGGTTCCAGACGGGCGTGCCGTTACCGTCGGTTTTTATGATGACCGCCGTCGTCGCGTTCTCCGATCCGGGCGGGTTCCAGAGCCACCCGACGGCGGCGTAGCCGCCGTCCGCAGTCTCCGCGACGGACGAGACCTTCATCCCGGGAATGGCCTGCCGCCACTCCTCTTCCCCGGCGGCATTGAGCCTGATCAGGAACGAGGTGCCCTCGTAGGCGAGATCCTGGCCCGACCCCGCCGATGATACGTTGAAGGCGCCAGCGATGCAGCCCCCGTCGGCGGTTCCCGCAACGGCGGCAGGCGAGAGTTCTGAAAACGTCGCGTTCCAGACTTCGCTACCGCGGCCATCGGTCTTTATGAGCAGCAGGGTCTCGCTCCCCCCATACTTCTGCGCAAGGGTTGAGCCGACGGCGATGAACCCGCCGTCCGCGGTCGGCGCAACGGCGTCGAACTTGTTGTTGTTCTCCGGTGCAAACGTCACGTTCCAGGCGACCTCCGGTGAGGTCTCACTCGCGGAGACGACCCCTATCGGCAGCACCACCGCTATGAGGAGTGCCACGAGGATCGTCCCCGGCTTCCAGAAGTCTCGGACTCTTTCCGTCATGGAATCGATCACTGGTGCGGTTTTGCATGCAAAAAGCGTAGTGGTTCGCCCCCCGGCAATCCATTAATGAACGTGAACCTCCAATAGCTCTAGCACGTGTTGGCAACATTCGACGGAACCTGGGTGCGCCTGAAGAGCGAAGGGCGCGTACTCTATG